>NZ_JASGBV010000028.1:0-43990 GCF_030053245.1 Stenotrophomonas sp. RS-48 | reverse complement strand
CAGGCATACGCCGGCGAGCTGGCCCGCGGCAAGGTGATCTGTGCCGGTCGCGAGGGCATCGACAGCTGCCAGGGCGATTCGGGCGGGCCCCTGCTGTTGCGCCTGCGGGAGGGCTGGACCCAGTTCGGCATCGTCAGCTGGGGCGAAGGCTGTGCCCTGGCCGGCTACCCGGGGGTTTATGCCCGAATCGCCGAAAAACATGCCGTGGATTTCATCGAATCGGTGTGGCAACGCGATTGATTCAATAAAATCAATAAGTTGAATAACATTACATCATGTGTTGCCTTAAGTTGTGCGGCGGCGTAGGATCGCGCCATCCGGTCTTCGGACCGGACCTGCGCCACAACACTGTCCTCCGGCCTCGAGCCGGCTTGAGGAGCCTGTGATCCCCGTGATCCGGGCTCTTTTTTTTATCCCGGTGGCGGCGCTGGGGTCAGATCCCTTTCTGCCGCAGCAGAGGGGATCTGACCCCCTTGGCTGGAAACCGTGACGTCCCGGCTTGCCGCTGTCACCTTGCAGGCCGCAAGATGCGGACCGGTCCGGGGAGTCCGAAGGCATGAGCACGGTAGTGCGAACGAAGTCTGCACGAGGGTGGGGGCTGGCGGCCATGGTGCTGCTGGCCGTGGCCGCGTGCCGCGAGCCAGGCAGTGATCCGGCCCGACCGGCAGCCGAACCGGTGGCCGCCGTGCAGGCGATGGCGCAGCGTCTGGCCGAGGACGATCTGCTCGGCTACGCGAAGCTGTCGGTGCCCCCCAGCCAGTACCAGCGGCTGCAGCAGGCCTGGGCGGACGGACACAGCCAATGGCCGCTGACCGAACTGCCGCTGGGTGACCAGCTGCTGCCGATGCTGGCCGCCCTGCGCAGGCCCGGCGCCAGCGCCGAACTGCAGCGCAGTTTCGACCGCCAGCTGGCCGGGCAGTCCGGCGCGGTGCGCCAGGCCGCGCAGTCGATGGGCAACTTCGGGGTGCAGTACCTGCGCCATCAGAAGGGATACACGCCCAGCCAGCAGGCCCACTACATCGCCCTGGTGGAGGCCCTGTCCGGCTGGGCGCAGGGCGCACCGATCAGCGATCGCGCACGGGCGCGCAGCAGCATCGCCGCGCTCGTCGGCGCCGCCACCCAGGTCGGCTTCGAGGATGATGCCGGCCTGCAGGCCGCGGGAATGGAAGGCAGCCTGCAGCAGCTGGCGCCGTTCATCCACACGCTCAAGGCCGTGCTGGCCAGCTACGGGCTGGGGGTGGACGAAGCCCTGCGCAGCATCCGCGGCGAAGTGCTGTCACTGGAGGGCGACAACGCGCTGGTCCGCCTGCAGTACGACCTGGCCGGGCGCGAGCTGACCCTGCAGCTGCCGCTGAGCCGGCGCGAAGGTCACTGGTACCTGACCCGCACTCTGGCCGATACCGACGCGATACTGCGCCAGGCCGACGCGGCCCGTGCGGCAGCCGCGCCCGCCCCGGCCGAACCCGCCGATGCAGGCGAAGAAGCGGCAATGCCGCCGCCTAAGCCATAATGGCGCCGATGTCGAAACAGAACCCGCTGCCGTTCCCCGGCGAAGAATCCCAGTCGACGCCCGCCGAAACGGCGCTGGCGTCCCCCTCGACCAGTACCGGCCCGAATCCGGTGCCGCCGCCCGTGCACGCCCGTCCTCCCGGCCGCCGCCCGCTGTGGGCACGGCTGCTCGGCCGCCTGGTCGAGCCGTGGCTGTCGCTGAAGATCGAACCTGAGGATCCGGGCCAGTACAACGATGGCCGTCCGGTGATGTACGTGCTGGAAGACTACGGGCTGTCCAACGCGCTGATCCTGGACAAGGCGTGCCGCCAGGCGGGCCTGCCGTCACCGCTGGTGCCGCTGGCCGGCGACCCGACCGGTCGCAAACGCGCCTACCTGGCACTGTCGCGGCGCAGTTCCAGCAACTCGCTGATTCCGGAACAGCGTGGCGCCAAGACCCATTCCGATTCGCTGGCCAAGGTCCTGCAGGCGCATCGCGTGCATGAGGATCTGGACGTGCACCTGGTGCCCGTGTCGATCTTCGTCGGCCGCGCGCCGGACAAGCAGAGCGGGTGGTTTGCCGTACTGTTCTCGGAGAACTGGGCGCTGGTCGGCCGTTTCCGCCGCCTGCTGGCGGTCCTGCTCAACGGCCGCAGCACCATCGTCCGCTTCGCTCCGCCGATTTCGCTGCGCTCCACCGTCAACGAGGGCCTGGAGCCCGAGCGTACGGTCCGCAAGCTGCAACGCGTGCTGCGCACCCATTTCCGCCGTATCCGCGAATCGGTGATCGGCCCGGACCTTTCCACCCGCCGCCTGCTGGTGGACCAGGTGCTGGCCGCCGAGCCGGTACGCGAAGCGATCGCCGCGCAGGCCAAGCGCGACAATTCCAAGCCGGCCGATGCCTGGAAGAAGGCGCATGCCTACGCCTGGGAAATCGCTGCGGACTATTCCAGCCCGGTGGTGCGCTCGGCCAGCTTCATGCTCAGCCATGTCTGGAACCGGATCTATGCCGGTGTGCTGGTTCACCATCTGGACAAGTTCAAGGCGGCCGCGCCGGGCCATGAAGTGGTGTACGTGCCCAGCCACCGCAGCCACATGGACTATCTGCTGCTGTCCTACCTGCTGTATGACCGCGGCATCGTGCCGCCGCACATCGTGGCCGGCATCAACCTCAACCTGCCGGTGGTCGGCACGCTGCTGCGCAAGGGCGGCGCGTTCTTCATCCGCCGCTCGATCCGCGGCAACGCGCTGTACTCGGCGGTGCTCAGCGAGTACGTCGCGCAGCTGGTGGCCGGTGGCTATTCCATCGAGTACTTCGTCGAGGGCGGCCGTTCGCGTACCGGCCGCCTGCTGCAGCCCAAGGGCGGCATGATCTCGATGACCCTGCGTGCCTTCCTGCGCCAGCCGCGCAAGCCGGTGCTGTTCCAGCCTGTCTACATCGGCTACGAGAAGCTGATGGAAGGCGGCAGCTACCTGGACGAACTCTCCGGCCGACCGAAGGAAAAGGAATCGATCTGGCAGCTGCTGTGGGGCATCCCCAAGGTGCTCAAGCAGAACTACGGGCAGGTGGTGGTCAACTTCGGCGAGCCGATCGCGCTGAACGACGTGCTGGCCGAGAAGGCGCCGGAGTGGAAGGGTGAGGCGGTGCCGGAAGACGAGAAGCCGGCATGGCTGTCGACCACTGTCGATACACTGGCCGAGCGCATCCAGGAACGCATCAATGGCGCGGCGGACGTCAACCCGATCAATCTGCTGGCATTGGCCCTGCTGTCCACGCCCAAGCATGCAATGGGCGAGGCGGACCTGATCGCGCAGATCGAACTGTGCAAGACCCTGCTGGTCGAGATGCCGTATTCGGACCGGGTGACGGTGACTCCGCATTCGCCGGAGCGGATCATCGCCCACGCCGAGGAGATCAACGTCCTCACCCGCATCAAGCACCCGCTGGGCGACGTGCTCAGTGTGAGCGGCGACACCGCGGTGCTGCTGAGCTACTTCCGCAACAACGTGCTGCACCTGTTCACCGCCTCCTCGTGGGTGGCGTGCTGTTTCCAGAACAACCGCCGCATGAGCCGCACCGGCCTGGTCCAGCTGGGCCGCACCGTCTACCCGTTCCTGCAGGCCGAGCTGTTCCTGCCGTGGACCGAGGACGAGTTCGCCCAGCGCATCGACCAGACCATCGACGTGTTCGTGCGTGAGGGACTGCTGCAGAACGTCAACGAGGACGATGGCGGCATTCTTGCCCGCAACACCGGGCAGACCGACGAAGTGTTCCGCCTGCGTGCGATCGGCCACTCCCTGCAGCAGGCCTTCGAGCGCTACTACATCGCCATTTCGGTGCTGGTGAAGAACGGGCCGGGCACGCTCGGCGCCGCCGAACTGGAAAGCCTGTGCCAGCAGGCCGCACAGCGCCTGAGCCTGCTCTACGCGCCGGCGGCACCGGAGTTCTTCGACAAGGCCCTGTTCCGCAGCTTCATCCAGAAGCTGCGCGAACTGCGCCTGGTATGGCCCGACGAGAACAGCAAGCTGCTGTTCGACCAGCGCCTGGATGCCTGGGCCAAGGACGCCAAGTTCATCCTCGGTCGCGAACTGCGCCACACCATCGAGCGGGTCAGCCCGGAAGCCGCACGCCCGGACGAGCCTGCGCCGCAGGATTGAACGGTGGGTGTGGACCTTGGTCCACACACCTTCCAGCTGTGCCAACCAAGGTTGGCACCCACCAGGGCAGAGACCAACCAGTGTTGGTGCCCACCCGAGCAGGAGGCCAACCAAGGTTGGCACCCACCTGAGCCCGTCTCACGCCGGCTCGTCGGGAATCTGCAGGCTTTCCAGCCGGGTGATGCAGTCCTTCAGCTGCAGCTTGCGCCGCTTCAGGCGTTTGGACTCGAGCTCGTCCTCGCCATTGGCCGCCATGCGGGTGATCTGTTCATCCAGCAGGCGGTGCTCGGCGCGCAGGGCGGCGAGGCGTTCGGCGATCTCGGCGGGGCTGTAGGTGTCCACAGCCTCCGAGCATACACAGCGATGATGACCACCGGGAGAGGGCCGGACCGTTCCCCGGCCGGGGCCGCTCCAAGCCGGTAGAATGGCAGGCATGAGTGCCGTGATCTCCCTTCCCGACCCCCTGCCGCGCACGCCCCGCGATCCGCGCGCGGCCGAGCGCGAGCAGCACAAGCTGGCCAAGCGCCTGCGCCGCCAGGTGGGCGAGGCGATCGCCGACTTCGGCATGATCGAGGCCGGCGACAGGATCATGGTCTGCCTGTCCGGCGGCAAGGACAGCTATACCCTGCTGGACATGCTGGTGCAGCTGCAGAAGAAGGCACCGGTGCCGTTCGAACTGGTGGCGGTGAACCTGGACCAGAAGCAGCCGGGCTTCCCCGAGCATGTGCTGCCGGAGTACCTGGCCGGGCTCGGCGTGCCGTACCACATCATCGAGCAGGACACCTATTCGGTGGTCAGCCGGGTGATTCCGGAAGGCAAGACGATGTGTTCGCTGTGCTCGCGCCTGCGCCGCGGCGCGCTGTACCACCATGCCGAGACCCATGGCTTCACCAAGATCGCGCTCGGCCACCACCGCGACGACATGGTGGCCACGTTCTTCATGAACCTGTTCCACCACGCCAAGCTGTCGGGCATGCCGCCGAAGCTGCGCAGCGATGACGGCCGGCACGTGGTGATCCGGCCGCTGGCCTACGTGCGCGAAAGCGACATCGTCGCGTACGCGCAGGCACGCCGGTTCCCGATCATCCCCTGCAACCTGTGCGGCAGCCAGGAAAACCTGCAGCGCCGCCAGGTCGGCCTGATGCTCAAGCAGTGGGACAGGGACCACCCCGGCCGCATCGAGCAGATCGCGCGCGCCATGGGCCAGGTCCGGCCCTCGCAGCTGGCCGACACGTCCCTGTTCGACTTCATGGCGCTGGGCCGTCGCGATGACGCACCGCTGCCCGATGCCCATGCCTGGCTGGCCGGTACCCCGGTCGACGCCGACGCAGATCCCGAGACGCCCACCGCATAAGGTCGGTCGCCCTTTCTCTTTGCCATCCGGAAATCCATGTTCTTTCGCAACCTGACGTTCTTCCGTTTCCCGACCGCCACTGATTTTTCTGAAATCGACACGCTGCTGCCGCACGCCGTGCTCAAGCCGGTCGGCGCGCTGGAGATGAATTCGCGCGGCTTCATTTCACCGTTCGGCCGCGAGGAGAAGGAACTGCTCTCGCACCGCATCGCCGAGCACCTGTGGCTGACGGTTGGCGGCGAGGACAAGATCCTGCCGGCAGCCGTGGTCAATGACCTGCTCGAGCGCAAACTGGAGGAGATCGAGGAGAAGGAAGGCCGGCGCCCCGGCGGCCGCGAGCGCAAGCGCATGAAGGACGACCTGCTGCATGAACTGCTGCCGCGCGCCTTCGTGAAGTCCTCGCGCAACGACGCCTTCATCGACCTGCAGCACGGCTACGTCGCGGTGGATACGTCCAGCCGCAAGACCGGCGAGTACTTCATGTCCGACATCCGTGGCCTGCTCGGCAGCTTCCCGGCAATGCCGCTGAACGCCGAAGTCGCGCCGCGTTCGATCCTGACCGGCTGGATCGCCGGCGAACCGCTGCCGACCGGGCTCAGCCTGGGCGAGGAGTGCGAGATGAAGGATCCGGTGGAGGGCGGTGCGGTGGTCAAGTGCCAGCACCAGGAACTGCGCTGCGACGAGATCGACAAGCACCTGGACGCCGGCAAGCAGGTGACCAAGCTGGCGCTGATCTTCGAAGACAACCTGTCCTTCGTCATCGGCGACGACCTGATCGTGCGCAAGCTGAAGTTCCTCGACGGCGCCCTGGACCAGCTCGAGCATGCCGACGAGGAGGGCCGTCGCGCCGAGTTCGACGCACGGTTCGCCCTGCAGAGCGCCGAGATCCGCCGCCTGTTCCTGCTGCTGGAAGAGGCGTTCAAGCTCAGCAAGGCTGACTGAACAGGCACCGCGTGGGCCGCCGGTCATCCGGCGGCCCGAAGCGGCGCTATGCTGGCTGCATGAGCCGCCTGCTGCGCCGCCTGATCTCGCCCACACCGCCCGCCACCGTGCAGCGCGATACCGTTCGCCTGCGCCTGGAGGATGCCGAGATCGACGTGCTGCGCGTACGCGATCCGCGCGCGCGCCGCATCAAGCTCAGCGTCGACGAACGCGGCGCGCGCCTGACCTTGCCGCCGCGCGCCAGCCTGGTGATGGGCGAGCGTTTCCTGGAGCAGCATCGCGACTGGTTGGCACTACAGCTGCGGCAGTACCAGGGCCAGGGCCTGCCCGCACCGCTGCAGCCCGGCGTGGACGGGGTGCTGCCCCTGCGCGGGGAGCTGCTGCCGCTGCGCTGGCAGGAAGGCCGCTACGCACGCCTGGACATCGACGAGCACGGCGCCTGCCTGCAGTGGCCGACCCGTGCCGGTGACGCGACCCTGCGCCGTCTGCTGCGCGAGTTCTTCGAGGCGCAGACCCGCGCCGACGTGGGCCGTTGGCTGCCGCGCTACCTGCCCGGCCTGCCACGGGCACCCAGCCGCCTGCGCTTGAAGGTGATGTCCTCGCAGTGGGGTTCGCTGGCTCCCGATGGCAGCATGGCCCTGGATCTTGCGCTGGTCCTGGGGCGTCCGCAGGCATTCGAGTATGTGCTGGTGCATGAGCTCTGCCACCTCATCCAGCCCAACCACTCGCCGGCGTTCTGGCAGGAGGTCGAGCAACGGTTCCCGGCCTGGCGTGAACAGCGCGACTACTTCCAGCAGGAAGGGCGACGCCTGAAGGCGATGCTGAGGCAGCTGCTGTAAGCCATCACCCTGCCGGTCCGGCCGTACAATGCGGCCATGCCCGGCATGCTCAAGACTGTGTTTCTTTCCATCGTTGCCCTGGTTGGCGCGCTGCTCGCGCTTGCCCTGGTCACCAGTGCCGGTGGCTGGCTGCCTGCGCTGCTCGGCCTGCATCCCGGCAGCGAAGCGCAGCTGGGCTGGGACCTGGCGTTCACCGTGCTCGGCGGCATCGCCGCGATCGCCTTCGCCACCTACTACGCGCCCTGCTGGCCGCGCGCGCACGGCACCTCGATCTGGTCGCTGCTGGTGCTGGGCGCAGGCTACGGCCTGTGGACGCTCGGCGCGGATTTCCCACGCTGGTTCGTCATCGGCCTGCTGGTATCACTGCCGGTGCAGCTGCTGCTGGGATGGGGGTTCGGACGCCGGCCCTCACGCATCGCAACACGGGCTTAACAATCTCCCCCTAGGCTCGGTGCCCGCCGAACGTCGGCAACGCGGCGCAGGGGCCTGTACCCACGGAACCCGGGAACAGGCGCGGCGTAAGACACCACAGGGAACCGGGGAATCATCCGATGCGTTACCAGACCCGGGAGGCCGCCGCCGCGGCCTCCCAAGCGAAGCTGTTGTCCCGCGCCGTGCATGCGGTGCTGATCGGCGGCCTGGCCGTGCTGCCCGTCGAAGCGATGGCCGAGGAGGCGATCGAAGGCGATACCCGCCAACAGCTGCAGCAGCTGGACACGGTCACCGTGACCGGCAGCTATGCACGGAGCCTGGAGCGCGCCGTCGACCTGAAGCGCGCCAACATCGGCTTCTCCGACTCGATCGTCGCCACCGACGTGGCCGATTTTCCCGAGCAGAATCTCGCCGAAGCGCTGCAGCGCATGCCGGGCGTCACCATCGAACGCAACAAGGGCCTGGGCAGCAGGGTCAGCGTGCGCGGCCTGCCCAGCGAGTTCACCCTGGTCTCGATCAACAACCTGGCGACGGCGTCCGGCAGTGGCGGACGCGACGTGCAGTTCGACATCTTCGCCTCGGACGTGGTGCAGACGGTGACCGTGCAGAAGTCGCCGACCGCCGCCGATGAGGAAGGCGGCATCGCCGGCTCGGTCTACATCGAAACGGCCAAGCCATTCGACTTCCCCGAGCCGAAGTTCAGTGCGTCGGCCGAAGCTTCGCACAACTCGATCAACGGCAAGATCGATCCTAAGATCTCCTTCCTCGCCAGTGACACCTGGGGCAACTGGGGCGGCCTGGTGTCGTTCTCCAAGGCCAAGCGCACCAACCGCACCGACTCCAACTCAGGCATCAACTTCCGTCCCATGGGCCGCTTCCTGGAGGCCTCCGGCACACGCGGATCGCAGGCCGCGGCGGTGCTGGCGCGCGATGCCGGCATCGTCGTCAGCAACCGGATGGACAAGGATGAAACCAGCCGGATTGTCTTCCAGGACAAGGTCGGCGACCGCGTCTACCTCAACGAGCAGGACCAGTGGGGCGCCACCGCCTCGCTGCAGTTCAAGCCCAGCGACACGTTCTCGCTCAGCTTCGACGCCATGCTCGGCGGCTACGACACGCACGAGGACGAGTACGATGCCGCAGCGTACTCGGCCTCCAGCCGCAGCACGCTGGACACCATCCACGACTACGACCGTGACACGCTGTCGGCCTACGGCATCACCGTGCTGAAGGACGTGTCCTACACCGCCACCCAGCACGAAATCCTGAGCAAGGAACGCAACGCCGATACCGACTACCGTCAGTTCAGCAGCACGCTGGACTGGAAGGTGGGCAACTGGGACATCGACGCGCTGGTCGGCTACTCCGGCGCGCGCAAGGACTCGGACTACGCCAACCTCAAGCACGTGGCCTACGCGCCGTCGCGCACGCGCTGGACCCGCAACGGCGGCGAGACCGTGCCGAGCACAATCGGCGGTTTCGACATGTACAACGCCGTGGACAAGTACCTGTTCGAAGCGTACGAGACCGAGCTGGAGAAGGTGAAGGATGACAAGTACGCCGCGCAGCTCGACCTGAGGCGGCAGATGAACCTGGCCTTCTTCCCGGCACTGAGCGGCGTGCAGTTCGGCGCGCGCTACACCGACAAGGCCAAGGAACGCGCGTTCGGCAGCGGCAAGATCCAGGGCCCGACCGCCGGCAGCGCCGCCTGGGTCAATACGCGCACGCTGGCCGACAGCAACCCGGTGTGGATCAGCCAGCTGGCACCGGGTGGTGCGTATCGCCCGAGCGACCTGGACTGGCAGCAGGTTTCCAACGCCTATGCGCGCGCTACGTTCCGCTACCCGGGCTATGAAACCCCGATCGATCCGGGCCAGTACTACGAGGTGAAGGAGAAGACCCTGGCCCTGTATGCCATGGCCGATCTCTACTTCGATATCGGACAGGTACCGGTGTACGCCAACCTCGGCGTGCGTTCGATCGACACCGACGTCGATTCGTCAGGCTTCCATCCGGTGCAGAACCCGGATGGCAGCAACGGCTTCACCGCCACACCGATCTCCAGCAGCGGCGACTACAGCAGGATCCTGCCCAGCTTCAACATGACCGCCGAGATCGCCGACGGCCTGGTGCTGCGCGGTGCTGCCTCGGAAACGCTGATGCGTCCGTCGCTGACCGACATTGCCTACCGCCGCACCGTCAGCTGGAGCAGCTTCCGCTTCATGGACGGCAACCCGGCACTGAAGCCGACCACCGCCAGGCAGTGGGAAGTGGGCCTGGAAAAGTACCTGCAGAACGGTGGCCTGCTGGCCGCGTCGTACTTCTCCAAGAAGATCGACGGCGTAGTGCGGCAGTCGTTGACCGGCATCGTGCCGAACGTGGAGAAACTCAACGCCAACGGTTCGCTGGACGGCTACTACGACTTCGAGGTCTACCAGCCGGTCAACGCCGATGGCTCGTACAAGGTGACCGGCGTGGAACTGGTCGCGCAGCTGCCGCTGTCGATGCTGCACCCGGCGCTGGAAGGCTGGGGCATCAATGCCAACTACACCCAGCTCGACAATTCGCTGACCGGTGCATCCGACCTGGATATCCCGACGCCGCCGGAAGGCCTGGCCGAGAAGGCGTACAACTTCACCCTGTACTACGAGAACGATCGCTTCAGCGCACGCGCCTCGTACAACTACAAGGACAAGTACGTCGAGTACATCCATCTGAACATGTATCCGGTTTACGGCGATGCCTATGGCCAGCTCGATGCCTCTATCGGGTTCCGCCTCACCGACACCTGGAAGCTGAACCTGGAGGCGATCAATCTGCTCGACGAGAAGACCACCGGCTACACCATCGACAAGGCCTTCCCGACCCAGTACGAGTTCTCCGGCCGTCGCATCACCTTCGGCATCCGCGCGGACTTCTGAGCCCGCCGCTGCAGGGCCGTGGCCAATGCCCCGGCCCTACAGATCGAGCGACGGCAGGGTCTGCTTCACCGCATCGATGCCCTGCCACGGATCGGCCTTCAGGCGCTTGGCCCGCGCCAGCGCCTTGTCGAGCGGGAAGGCGTCGGCCGCCTTGATCCGCGCAAGCTCTTCCCAGCGCAGCGGCACCGCCACGCCCGCACTTTCGCGGGCGCGCAGCGACCAGGAGCAGACGCTGGTCGCGCCACGCGTATTGCGCAACCAATCGATGAAGATCACACCGCCGCGCTTGGCCTTGCTCATCGTTGCCACATAGCGTTCGGGCGCCTGCTGTGCCATCGCCTGCGCGAAGGCCTCGCAGAATGCCTTGGCCTGTTCCCAGTCGGCGGCGGGCTGCAGGGGAACCACCACATGCACGCCCTTGCCGCCGGACAGCCGCACGAAACTGCGCAGGCCGATCTCCTGCAACCGGTCGCGCACGTCGCGCGCGCCGGCCTTGACCTCGTTCCAGCCGACGCCCTCACCGGGGTCCAGATCGAATACCAGCCGGTCTGGATGTTCGGGATCGGCAACCGTGGCGCCCCAGGGATGCAGCTCGAGCGTGTTCATCTGCACCAGCTGCAGCAGGCCGCGTACATCGTCGATGTAGACGTAGTCCTCGCGACCGCTCTTCTGCTGCAGGGGGACCGCATGCACGGCGTCGCCCAGGCCCGGGCCGTGGTGCTTCTGGAAGAAGCAGGCCTTGCCCGCACCATCAGGGCAGCGCAGCAGCGAAAGGGGCCTGCCCACGATTCCGGGCAGGATCCAGCGCGCCATCTGCCGGTAGTAGTCGGCCACGTCGCCCTTGCGGATCTTCTTCTTCGCGAAGACCACACGCTCAGGGTGACTGATGGCAACCGCGTCGTCGCTGCTCGTGGTCTTTGCAGGCATCGCCAGATCCTCGCCGCTCTTGTCGCTGCGCAGCCGCTTGAAGCTGGCCTGTCGCAGCAGCCCCTCCTTGCCCCAGCCACGGAAGGCCACTTCGGCCACCCTCACTGGCTTCACCCAGTGCACGCTGGCGGCGCGGAACGGGACGTGCGCGGGCAGCGCCACCGCAGCGTCCTCCACCGCCAACGGCTTCAGCGTCCGCGCCAGCGCGCGCAGGCTGTCATCGTCGAAGCCGGTGCCGACGCGACCCACGTAGCGCAGGCCGTCCTTGTCGGGAGTTGCCAGCAGCAACGATCCGAACCCCACGCGCGAGCCCTTCGGCGCGGTATGGCCGACGATCAGGAACTCATCGGTGTCCTCATGCTTGACCTTCACCCAGCTGCGCGCACGCACGTTGACGTAGGGCGCGTCCACCTGCTTGCTGACGATGCCCTCATACCCGGCCTTACCACTGGCGGCGAAGACCTGCGGCCCATGGCCGAGGACGTGATCGCTGAACGCCAGCGTTCCGGGCGTGTCGCCGATCAACGCCTTGAGCAGCGTCTTGCGCTCAAGCAGCGGTGCCGCGCTGATGTCCACTCCCGCCACGCCGGGCAGGTCGAAGAGAAGGTAGCGTAGCGGCACCTTCGAGCTGCCATCGATGACCCGCTGCAGGGCGGCGAAATCGCTGCGCCCCTTCTCGTCGAGCACTACCAGTTCACCGTCCAGGCGCGCGTCATCAACCGGCAGCGCCTGCACGGCCTGCACGACTTCAGGGAAGTCCCCGGTCCAGTCCAGCCCGTTGCGCGAGCGGAGCTTCACTTCACCGCCGTGCAGATCGGCCAGCAGGCGATAGCCATCCCACTTGATCTCGTGCAGCCAGCGATCGCCATCGGGCGCGGCAGCGCGGTGGTCGGTCAGTTGTGGTTTGAATGCACGCGGATACGGGCGGTCGCGGGCGCCCTGCAGTTTCAGCGCGCGCGCGTGCCAGCGCGACTCCGCCTTGCGTGTCTTCCTGTCCGTCATCTTCTTCGCGCTCCCGGGGTGTTCACGCAATGGCGCGTGCAGCAGGTCGTCGGCCTCTGCGTCGCGGGCCTCGCTGTCCTCGCGCTTGATCAACAGCCACTGCACCTGGCGTCCCTTCATCGCGGTCCGCACCAGTTTCCATCCCCCGGCCAGCCGCTGGCCATGCAGGACGAAATCGATCTTGCCCGCTGCCAGCGCCTGCAGTGGATCACCCGCGCATGCCCAGGTGCCGTGGTCGAAGACCTCCACGTGACCGGCACCGTAGTGGCCCTCGGGAATATCGCCCTGGAAGCCGGCATAGGACAGGGGATGATCTTCCACTTCCACCGCCAGCCGCTTCTCGCCAACGCGCAGCGATGGCCCTTTGGGTACCGCCCAGCTCTTGAGCACGCCGTCCATTTCGAGGCGGAAATCGAAATGGCGCGAACTGGCGTGATGCAGCTGGATGACGAAGATCGGCCGCCGCTTCGGATCACCCGGCGCCGGCTGGTCGTCCGGTTCCGGCGTCTGCCCGTTGCCGCCGCCGAGCCGACGCTTGCGCCGGTACTGATGCAGCGACATGGATCACCCCGCCTTGCGCCGTGGCGCTGCCTTCTTCGCTGCCTTCTTCGCGGTCTTCCTGCCTGTCTTGCCGGCCGCCTTCTTCGCCGGCGCCTTGCGCGCGGCCGTCTTGCCCGCGGGGGTTCGCTTGTTCGCATCCAGGCTCTTCTGCAACAGGGCCATGAAATCGACCACGTTGGTGGTGGCGTCCTCGCGCGGTGCAGGTTCTTCGTCCACCCGGGTGGTGCCTCCCTTGGCCTTGATCCGTTTGTTGAGCACCTGCTGCAGGCGCTCGCGGAACTCGTCGTGATACTGCGACGGATCCCAGTCGCCGGCCATCGACTCGATCAGCTGCTCGGCCATCGCCGTTTCCTTGCCGGTGATGCGGTACTCGGACAGGGTGCCGGTGGGCAGCTTGAGGTCCTCCGGATCGACAAGCTCCTGCGGATAGCGGAGGATCATCAGCACCAGGGCGTGCTCGTGCGGCATCACCGCGCACAGATACTCGCGGGTACGCACGACCACCCGTGCGATGCCGACCTTGCCGGTACTGCGCAGCGTCTCGCGCAGCAGTACATAGCCCTTCTCGGCCTTCTTGCCCGGCACCAGCAGATAGGGCTTTTCGTAGTAGCGCGGATCGATCTGCGCCGCGTCCACGAAGGTCTCCACCTCCACGGTCTCATGGCTTTCGGGCGCCGCCGATCGGATGTCGCCGTCCTCCAGCACGACATAGCTGCCCTTGTCGTACTCGTAGGCCTTGACGATGTCCTTCCACGGAACTTCCTCACCGGTATCGGCGTTGACCCGTTCGAAACGAATCGGTTTGCGGTCGCGCGAATCGAGCATGCGGAACTGCAGATCGACCTTGCGTTCACCGGACATCAGCGACACCGGCACGTTGAGCAGGCCGAAGGAGAGTGTTCCGGTCCAGATCGGGCGGGCCATGCGCGCACCTGTGCTTGAGCAGGACCGTCAGCTTCCGGTGCCGGGTGTAAACCACCCGTGTCGATGCCGTGCACGCCGGGTCGGCGCGCAGCGTCACGGCCAGGTCACTGCAGCAGGGGTCTTACCGCCGCTGCCGGAATATGATCCAGCGCGCGCCATGCGTCTTCCACCACCGGCCGCGCCTGCGACCAGCCCAGCCGCGACTGTCCTCGCATCTGTTCCCAATGCTCGGCCAGCTCCTCGCAGGTATCGGCCGCATCCCCACGCGGCCAGTCCGCCGCATGTGTGGTCAGTGCGAAGGCATACACCGGGCACAGGTCACGCCAGTTGCGATGACCGTGACCACGACGTTCCTCGTAATCGCTGAGCATGTACTGGAGGTAATCCTGGGCTACGGCCTGCGGATCTTCGTGTCGACGCGTCCGGCGCTGCGCGGTGCGCTGGCCGAGCGGATCGAGCAGGGCGTTGAACACGGACGGGGCGGGGCGTTCCAGGCGGGGCATGACCGGCTCCTGCAGCGGGTCGGGTGGGCAGGAATACCGGCGGCGGCGTTATCCAGCCGTGACAGAGATGTTCATGACGCAGGGTTCGCGGTGCCTTTACCTCAGTGGCGGTGTAGTGGTCCTCCCCATGCGCAGGTACCTGATCATGAGCCGAGAGACCTCCCGAGACCCGCTCCGCGAGAACCGTGCGCCAATTCCCGGCGAGCAGCGCGGCAAGCACGACAACGATGATGCCGACTTCCGTGGCACGGGCGCGCCCTTCTTCGACGCCGCACAGTCCGGCGAGCATCTGCCGGTGAAGCGCGAGGCTGAACAGGCCGCGCTGGACCGCAAGGACGGCGGCGACCGCCATCGGGGAGGGCAGGAGAGCCCGCTCAAGCGACGCGAACGCAAGCAGCACGCCAGCGACAACCAGGACGAGGCGCTGGAGGAAACGTTCCCGGCCAGCGACCCGACCTCACCGTTCGTGCCGGCCAAGGCGCCCGACTGACGTCCCGCAGGCGCCGCCGGTCAGGTCAGCGCCATGACCACTGCAGGCCGACACTGGCACGGCGGCCCGGGCCGGGCTCGTAGTAGCGGCCATTGCCATCGTTGACGATGACCGAGCCGATGTAGGCCTGGTCAAGCACGTTCTCCAGCCGGGCGAAGGCACGCAGCTCGCCTCCGGGCAGCCGCCACTGGCGGCCCCCTTCCAGATGCAGCAGGGCGTAACCCGGCGCGCGTTCGTCGGCGAGGTCATTCACCACGGTATCGCTGCTCGCGGTGGCCTCCACCGCCCACTGCCAGTCCGCAGGCGTCCACTGCAGGCGGGCGAAGGCCTGCTGGCGTGGAACACCCGGCAGGCGGCTACCGGCATCCACGCGGGTATCGGGCACACGGCAGCCGCTGCCGGCACAGGTCAGATAGGGCGACCGCACCTGTGCCTGCAGCCAGGTCCAGGCCAGCTGCAGTTCTAGCTGCTCGGCCAGCGGCTGCCGGTACTGCAGTTCGATGCCCTGGCGCCGCGTACGGCCGATGTTGCGGTAGGTGCTGCGGCCACCGATATTGCTGGCAACGGCCAGCTCGTCGTCGGTATCTGCACGGAACAGGCTTGCATCCAGCTGCATTCCATCCTGTGCATGCCATTTGCTGCCGATCTCCAGCGTGCGGCTGCGCGCCGCCGCCAGATCCAGCGCCAGCCCGGCCTGGCCGTCGGCGCGATAGCCCAGTTCATTGAAGGTCGGTGTCTCGAAGCCACGGCCCACGGCGGCATGCAGGCGCCACTGCGGGTGGGCTTCAAAGCTGATGCCGGCCACGGGTGTGGTGGCCCGGTAGCGGCGGTGGCCGCTGTCGTCCGGATTGCGGTCGGTGATGTAGCGGTCGTCCGATTCGAAGCGCACGGCACTGTGCCGCACGCCGGCCAGCAGCGACCAGCGCGGACTCCACTGCCACCAGGCCTGGGCGAACTGGTTTACGTTCTGCACGATGTCGATCTGGTCGCGGCGCAGGCGCCCGCGCACGCCCAGCGTGCTGCCGACGAAGTTCTCGTAGCCGGTGCGCTGCTGGCGCTGGCGGTCCGCACTGAGCCCGGCGACCAGGTCCAGCGGTCGGCCGGCCACCTCGCCCTGCCAGCTCCAGCGCGCGTCCAGGCCGCCATAACCACTGTCCAGGTCGATCACACCGCCGGCATGCAACGGGTTGGCCTGGGCCGTCGGCGGGATCGCCAGATACTGGGTGACCGAGCGCTGGCCGGCATAGCCCATCAGCTGCCACCGCTGCGCGCCGGCCTCGCGGCTCCAGCGCAGGCCGGCCTGCTGCTGGCGCACTGATTTGCGGGTGTTGTACTGATGAGCGACGGCGGTGGCCTGGCGCGGGTCGGCCGCGACCTGCGCGCGGGTCAGACCCAGCGGATCCTGCGCATCGGGCGCATCCAGCGCGTTGAGCAGCAGCTCCAGCCGCCCGCCTGCCAGTTCGCCGCCGACGCGAGCGTTGAGCGATTCGCGCCGGGCACGGCTGTGGTCGCGCCAGCCATCGGTACGGAAGTGGTTGGCCGCGATGTTGTAGTCCAGCACCTGACCCGCGCCGCGCAGCTGCGCACCCACGCTCAGGGTCGTGTCCGCGCCCGCGCTGAGCCGCAGCCGCCACGGGTCGCCCGCCCGGCCCTGCGCGCTCCACACCTGCAGCACGCCACCGGAGGAATTGCCGTACAGCGCCGAGAACGGTCCACGCAGCACCTCCACGCGTTCGGCACCCAGCAGGCTGGCGTGCGACAGCTGGCCCTGCCCATCGGGCATGGTTGCCGGCACACCGTCGATCAGCACGCGTACCCCGCGTACGCCGAACGTCGAGCGGGCGCCAAAGCCCCGGATCGACAGCTGGGTGTCCTGCGCGAAGTTCTGCCGGTCGCGGGCCAGCAGGCCCGGCACCCCGCCCAATGCTTCGGACAGCTGCGCCCCGGTGCCGGCGCGGTCAGCATCGATCCAGACCGTGTCCTGGCTGGCGGGCAGGGCGAACGGATCGATCCCCTGCACACGGGCTGCCTGCACCTGCACCGGGGGCAGGGCGGTCGTGGACGGCTCCGCCATCGCGACCAGCGGCGACAGCAGCAGGGCGGACAGGGGCAGGCGATTGCGGCGTGGGGCAGGATTCATGATTCAGGTTGATGGATCGGTCGGCAACGCACGCCATGGTACGGGTCCGCGGATGACGATGGTGGCGGCCAGCCCCGGCAGGCTTTGTTACGATGGGCCGGTTTCGGCCGAAATGCCGCAAGCCGCGTGGCGCAATTCCTCCCCCCTTTCCGTCTACCGAACGAGTACCGCCGTGTCCTTCTTTGCAAACGTGGAACTGGTCCCAGGCGACCCGATCCTGGGCCTGACCGAGGCATACAACGCCGACAGCCGCCCGACCAAGGTCAACCTGGGTGTGGGCATCTACTACGACGAGAGCGGCCGCATTCCGCTGCTGCGCGCTGTCAAGCAGATCGAGCAGCAGCTCGCCGCCGAAGCCAAACCGCGCGGCTACCTGCCGATCGACGGCCTTCCGGCGTACACGCAGGCGACGCGTGAGCTGGTGTTCGGCAAGGATTCGCCGCTGCTGGCCGCAGGCCGCGTCACCACCGCACAGACCGTCGGTGGCAGCGGTGCGCTGCGCGTCGGCGCCGACGTGCTCAAGAAGCTGCTGCCGCACGCCACCGTCGCGCTGAGCAACCCGAGCTGGGAAAACCACCGCGCGGTGTTCAGTGCCGCCGGCTTCGAGGTAGTGGATTACACCTATTTCGATCCCGCGACCCACGGTGTCGACTTCGACGGCATGCTGGCCGACCTGCAGAAGCTGCAGCCGGGCAGCGTGGTGCTGCTGCACGCCTGCTGCCACAACCCGACCGGTGCCGACCTCACGGTCACGCAGTGGACGCAGGTCGCGCAGCTGCTCAAGGACCGCCAGCTGTTCCCCTTCATCGACATGGCCTACCAGGGCTTCGACAAGGGCATCGAGCAGGATGGCGCCGCCGTGCGCATCATCGCCGAAGCCGGTATCGACAGCTTCATCGTCGCCAACTCGTACTCCAAGTCGTTCTCGCTGTACGGCGAGCGCGTGGGTGCACTGTCGATGGTGGCGCCGACCGCCGCCGACGCCAAGGCCGTGCAGTCGCAGGTCAAGCGCGTGATCCGCACCATCTACTCCAGCCCCTCCACCCACGGTGCAGCGCTGGTGGCCGGTGTACTGACCAACCCGGAACTGCGTGCGATGTGGGAGCAGGAGCTGACCGAGATGCGCGAACGCATCCACGCGCTGCGTCAGGGCCTGGTCGAGAAGCTGGCGGCCGCCGGCGCCCCGCAGTTCGGTTTCATCAACGAGCAGGCGGGCATGTTCTCCTACTCCGGCCTGAGCCGCGAGCAGGTCGAGCGCCTGCGCGACGAGTTCGGCATCTACGCCGTCGGCACTGGCCGCATCTGTGTGGCTGCGCTGAACCAGAACAACCTGGAGTATGTCGCCAAGGCCGTGGCCACCGTGGCCAAGGGCTGAACCCACGCTCCAGTGGCTTGAAGACAAAGGCGCCGGAAGGCGCCTTTGTTTTTGCAGCGTGTCCTGCATCGCCTCCCCTTCCCACGAGCCTCGACAAAAGGAAGGCGCTACGAGCGCATCTGGAAACGATTACGCCTTCCCGCGCTCACGCACGCAGCGGCCAGACGGGCGACAATAGGCGTTTTCCCGCTGCCGAGACCTGTCCGCCCATGTCCCGTACCTCGTTGACCCGCTTCCTGATCCAGGAACAGCACGCCGGCCGCATCAATGCCGACCTGCGTCAGCTGATCGCGGTCGTCGCCCGCGCCTGCACCAGCATCTCCATCGCCGTCAGCAAGGGCGCCCTCGGCGGCGTGCTCGGCGACGCCGGTACCGGCAACGTGCAGGGCGAGGCGCAGAAGAAGCTGGATGTCATCAGCAACGAGATCCTGCTCGAAGCCAACGCCTGGGGTGGCCACCTCGCCGCCTGCGCCTCGGAGGAAATGGACCACAGCCAGCCGGTGCCGGACATCTACCCGCGTGGCGATTTCCTGCTGCTGTTCGATCCCCTCGATGGCAGCTCCAACATCGACGTCAACGTCTCCGTCGGCACCATCTTCTCGGTGCTGCGCTGCCCGACCAACGTCGAACTGCCGGGCGATGACGCGTTCCTGCAGCCGGGCAGCAAGCAGATCGCGGCCGGCTACTGCATCTACGGGCCGAGCACCCAGCTGGTGCTTACCGTGGGCCACGGAACGCATGCCTTCACCCTGGATCGCGAGAAGGGCGAGTTCGTGCTGACCACCGAGAACATGCAGATTCCGGCGGCCACCCAGGAATTCGCCATCAACATGTCCAACCAGCGCCACTGGGAAGCACCGATGCAGGCCTATGTCGGCGATCTGCTGGCCGGCAAGGAAGGTGCGCGTGGCAAGAACTTCAACATGCGCTGGATCGCCAGCATGGTGGCCGATGTGCATCGCATCCTGACGCGCGGTGGCATCTTCATCTATCCGTGGGACCGGAAGGATCCGTCCAAGGCCGGCAAGCTGCGCCTGATGTACGAAGCCAACCCGATGGGCCTGCTGGTCGAGCAGGCCGGCGGTGCCGCCTGGACCGGCCGCGAGCGCATTCTCGACATCCAGCCCGACCAGCTGCACCAGCGCGTGCCGGTGTTTCTCGGCTCGCGCGAGGAAGTGGCCGAGGCGGTGCGCTACCACCACCAGCACGACGCTGCACAGGCCTGAGCGGCGCACCGCGGCCACGCTCATGGCAGTTCGATGACATGACCGTGGGGTGACACCGACGGCGGCAAACGGCACCATCAAGCCCTTGCCGCCGAAGGAATGCACGCATGCACGAGCAGGGCCCGGTCGATTTCATCGAAGTCATCCACAACGCGGTCCCCACGGAGGTCTGCGCTGCCATCGTCGAGCGCCTGCGTGCCACCCGCGGCCTGATGCCAGGTGCCGTCGGCAGCGGCGTGTTCCCGGAACTCAAGCACAGCAAGGACCTGCGCATCAGTGGCCTGGAGGGCTGGCAGGACGTCGACGTACAACTGCAGCAGGCCGTGTTCAAGGGCCTGCTGACTTATCTACGCCGTTATCCACAGGCGCTGATCGCACCGTTGATGTTGCAGATCCAGGACAGCGACGGTCAGCCGCGACGCTTGTCGGCCGAGGACTTCCCCGACATGTCGGAGCAGCAGCTGGCCGACCTGGCGCGCACCTGCCTGCGCCCGGGCGCGATCAACCTGCAGTGGTATGCCGCAGGCGAGGGTGGTTACCCGTACTGGCACTGCGAGCTGTACCCGAAGGATGCGCAGGCCGAGACGCTGCACCGGCATGTGCTGTGGACGCTGTACCTCAACGATGGATTCGACGAAGGCGAAACCGAGTTCCTGTTCCAGGGCCGCAAGATCGCACCGCGTACCGGCAGCCTGCTGATCGCCCCGACCGCCTTCACCCACACCCATCGCGGCAATCGGCCGCAGGGCGGCGACAAGTTCATTGCGACGAGCTGGATCCTGTTCCAGAGTGCGCAGAAGTTGTTTGGGGGTGGGTGAGGCGTCGTCGTTACAGCGCGAGAGCAGGTTACTTATCGTAGAGAAATTGCCCTGTGTTCTTCTTCACTTGCTAGCCGGGAATTTTCCGTAATTAGTAACCACAAGAATCGCGAAGAAGGCCACTGTCATTCCGATGAGCTCAAACTGAATTGAATCCGGATAACGCTTGCATACTTCAAACGCGGCATTGTCTTCAACGTGATCGAGGCACTCCCTTACAAGACGGTAGAGCGACGACGCCCTACTGTAGAAATAAACCAGAGCGCCGACGCTTATCGCCCTCGCCAATAAAAAAAATATACTCCCAAGCTTGGCTCTATTCACATTTTTCTACCGAGTCCTGAATGATTGTCTTTCCCGAGCGATCTGTCATTTTGTAGTCAATCGCGTATCCACCTTTGCTGCCATAGCTAATAGTTGTAACTTCCACGAAACCGCCGTAAAGAGTAGGCGTCTCGGTTACAGCACCAACCACGTAGCCGGCCGCGGCACCTGTGGCCGTTCCAGCAATTCGCCCGGCAGGCCCATAGATGGATGCAATTATGCCGGTGACAAATCCGAACTTGTCCTTTGCCGCAGTATTGATCTCGTTCCTCTTGATCGCCTCATCACTGCTTATTTTTCTACTCTCAACCTCAGTTCTCTCACTTTTCTCACCGCAAACACAATCACGCAGACCCAATGGGTCAATCCGGCTTATTGGATTATTTCTAACATAGGAATACGTGTTTGTTCCCCCCGCCAACCCAATCGGATCACTCTGCACATAACGCCCAGCGCTCGCGTCATAGTCACGGAATCCGTTGTACCAGAGCCCACTCTCACTGTCGTAGTACTGCCCCGGGAAACCAATGTTGAGCCCACCGATATCGTCCTTCAGGACGCTGCGCCCGTAGGCATAGTTGTACGCTTTCCACACCACCTGCTGCGCCTTGTTGGTCGCATATTCCGGCCGCCCCAGATGGTCGTTGTGAACGAAGTTCACCGACCCCTTCCTGTCGATGCCAACCAGCTCACCACCGAACCACAGGTAGTTCGTCCAGGTGTTCCCGGTCTGTTCGGCCAGAAGCTGGTTCTGACCTGCATAGAAGTAGCGACTGGTCGAGCTCGCGCTGCTCTTGCCCACGCGCTGCCCTTGGGCATTGAGCAGATAGTCCGTTCGTTGCCCGCCTACGTTGCTTTGAATCATCCGGTTGAACGGGCCGTAGGTGAACGTCGAGATGCGGCTGCCCGATGTTTCGCTGATCCTGTTGCCGAGCGCATCGTACTGATACGTACGGGTGCCATCCTGGTTGATGAACTGCAGCATCCGGTTGCTGCTTGCGTCGATGACGTAGCGGGTCGCCTCTGTTTTTGCGTTGAGCGCGGTGTAGTTCCCACCCGCGTCATGGGAAAGCGTATAGGCGATGCCAGCTCGTGTCAGCGTGCTCAGGCGTCCCAGTGCGTCATAGCCCAGGACCTGGCTGAGGTTGCTCGTCACATCGTCGTTGATCTTGATGATCTCGTTGTCGCCGTTGTAGCGGTATGACGTGCGGCTGAGAGCGGTGGTCTGCTGATTCCGCACCGCCTGGGCCTCCAGGCGGCCGCCCTGATCGAACGCGTAGCTGCGCGCCAGGCCGTTGCCAAAGGGCATGCGTTGCCGCGCTCCCAGAGCGGAGTAGACGCTGGGTCCAACAATCTGTTGCGTCACCGAGCCCTTGGTGAGGGTCATGGACTGCGGAAAGCCCCTACTGTTATAGACGTACTTCGCGAGCGTGCCATCGGGATAGGTGACGGTGCTGTTCCTCCCGATACTGTCATAGGTGTAGCTGACAGTTCCCTCACTCAGGGTGTTCGCCTGCGAAAGCTGGTCAGTCCGGCTTACCAGCTGTCCTGCGGCGTTGTACGTGAAGCGCGCGCTTGCACCTGGCGCCGAATGGGCACACAGACGCCCCTTGCCGTTCACGCAGTTGTCGTACGTATAGGTCTGCTGCTGCCCCTCAGCATTCTGGCTGGTCAAGCGGCCCAGCCCGTCGTACCCGTAACCGACAGTGCTGCCGTCGTTCAACACCGTCGCAATGCGCTGGCCCGCCGCGTTGTACTCGTGGTCTGTCCGACCCGTGTCCGGACTGTTCTGCGTCCATAGCTGTCCAAATCCATCGGTCTGGTAGGTCGTTACCAGGCCGCGGGGATCGGTCACAGATGCCAGCCGGTCACCCTTGTCGTAGGCAAAGCGTGTCGTTCCGCCATTCGCATCCGTCTGTACGAGCAATCGGCCCAGTGGATCATAGGAGTATCGGCTCACCCGGTTCTGGGAATCGGTGGTCTGCACCAGCCGATCCTCCAGATCATAGGCATAGCGCACATTGCGCCCTTGATCATTACGCTCGGCGACAAGCCTTCCCAGCTCGTCGTAATCGTAGTTCACGGCCGAGACGATGGTGTTGAGCCCCATCATGGCCAAAGCAATTGTGGACATGGTCTTGGCTTTCCTTAGCGGGGTTGTTCACAGAAGATCAGGTTGCAGCTTCCTGTATGGTTCTCGGCTCTGATCGTTACCTGTCCCTTCGGTCCCCAGACGGTTGCACCGGATGCGAGCTGCCCGAAGTACTGGAACTGGGCAACTCCGCTGCCACTGTTGACCGGCGAGACGTTGATGGTGAAGGTCGCGACGGCACCGGGAGCCACCGCACTGTTGAGCCCCACGGATTGACTTGTCCGCAACGTCGTCAGCGCCAAGTAGGTGTCACCGGGGTTCCAGACAACGTTGCCGGTGTTCCGGAACTGGAACGTCACCGTGGACGATTGACCATTGAAGATGTGCTCTGGGCCGGCCGACGCCTGCACCAGCTCAGCAGTACGCGAGATGGTTGGAACGGTGAACGTACCGGACCGATTGATGGCCAGATTGGGGCCGCCCCAGGGAGAGATGCCATGAACATAGAGCGGCTTGCCGCCATGAACGCTTCGTGTATTTGCATCCAATGCAAGTCCGAACCAGTAAGAGCCCTGTGATTGGCAAGCCTCTTTCACATCGTCATTCGGGATCAACATACCGGTCACACTGCCGAGGTAGGTGCCGCTCCCTGCAGGCCCACCCGCGTAGACATGAACCGTGGTTGCGGCGTTGACTCCTACCGAGCAGGCCCATCCCTGCACGGAATAGTTCCAGTTCCCATCATTCATGATCCCTGCAACATCACCGATGATGTGCGCGGTGGGAATGGAGAAGGTGCTGGAGTTGTCCAGAGCTCGGTTGTACTGCGCGCCCAGCGGAGAATGGCCGTAGAGCGTGATCTTTTTCCCACCCAGCTGCTGGCGCTGTTCCAGCGTGAGGGGGAGCTGGAATCGATATGCGTTTCCTGTTGCCTGGCACGCGGATGCTACCTGGCTCTCGCTGGCGAGGTTCGCCTGTGCGCTGCCGAGATAGGTTCCGCCCTCCGCATAGCCATCAACCTGGATGGACGAAGCCGATCCCGAGGAGCAGGCCCAGCCTCGCACGAACCAGTTCCATTGCGCGTCGTGGGTGACCTCGTCGATTACGCCCCTGACAACGCTCTCGCTGGAATAGTCCGTCTGCGCGATTTCAGTGCGTGTGCGATTGGATGCGGTGTCATACGTGTGACGCGTCCACAGCCAGTTGCCGTCCCCAATCGGCTGAACTTCGCTCATCAGGCGCCGGCCAGCGTCGTAGCTGTATAGCGTCTTGATTCCCACAGGTGTGGTGATGCTGGCAATGTCGCCCGTCGCGTTGTACGTCGTTGTGGTCGTTGCCCAACCGGACCCTGTGTTGATCCGGTCTACCAGAACACGGCCGCGAGCGTCATAGGTGATTTCACGGACATCGCCATTGGGTCCGGTGATACGGCCCGGCTGCCCCAGTTCGTTGTAGGCGGCGTACGTCACCCTGTGCCCCAACGCGTTGGTGACACTGGACAGATCTCCCTTCGCATTGAAGGTGGACGTGATGTCGTCCTGCGCCAAGGGGCCATCTTCCTTGACGGAAGCCGTCAGTCCATTGGCGTGGTAGGTATACGTGTACTGAGTGGTTCTGGCCTGACCATTGACGCCGGCAGCACTGAGATTTCGTGTCGTGACCGAGCTGACGTTACCGCGGCTGTCATAGCTGAAGCTGGTCTCGCGATCACCAACCCGCGTTTCCTTCAGCAGATGCCGTCCCGCCGCATCCCACTGATAGAGCGTGACACGTTCCGCAGCGCTGCCAACGGCCTCGGCCTTCCTCAGCAGATTGCCATCGGGGCTGTAATCAAAATCGGTTACGTTGTCGACAAAGTCGTGAACGAGGTCAGGATTGCCATTGGCATCGTAGGTGCGTTCCTTGTAACTGGCGGGACAGGTCGTTGATCGGTTGCCGGTCACCGACACCTGGCGTCCGTCCTCATAGGCATACGTTGTGGTGCGACCGAGTGGATTGGTCTCGCTGACCTTCAGTTTGACCGGACGGGTCCGCTCCCCGGCGGCGGCCAACAGCACGCCTTGGGCGCTCGGGTCGGCGGCGATTTGAACTGGGCCGCCGGGCAAGGACCGGGGCTGGATGCAGATATTGCCCTGGCCCGGTCTGTACTCACACCAGCCCGTCTCTTCGTTGCCCCGGATGCCGCCTGGATGCACTGGCGCTGGAGGGACCGCCACCGGCGCGCTGCTCTCGATGGCGTAACTGAAGGTGTGCCGCTCGATACCACCGGCATGTTCCGAGAGCGTTGCTCGCCTGTTGGCATCGTAGGCGAAAGTAGAGTAGCGCACGCCGTTGTAGGACTTGCCGGTGAAGCCACCTGGATATCGCGCGTCCTCGTAGTGGTAGCTGATCGTGGTCTGCGGCGAACCCGGTAGGGTTGCGCTGGCAAGACGCGCACGCCCCGTGCCGAACGCATTCGGGGTATAGGTGTACTGGTAGACGTTGCCCGCAGGATCCTTGACCTGTGTCAGCGATCCGTTGGACCAGACGAACTGAATGCTGCGGCCGGAGGAATGCGTAACCTTCTGCAGATACTTGTCGCTGTACGTGAATGTCCAGAAGACGCCCTGCTCATTGCGAAGCTCGGTAATGTATCCAGCGGCGTCGTACCGCTCGCTGCCCAGCTCCTCGTTGTACAGGGTGAAGCTGCCATCGCTGTTCTTTGTCAGGTAGGCGATCGGCTTGGCACGATCCTCGTTCCAGCGCCCGTTCGCTTCGCTCCAGACGAACTTGAGCCTGCGACCGTCCGGCCGCTGTGCCCAGGCCGTCTTCTGCGCGTTCGAGAATGCGATGCTGTAGTCGAAGTTGCTGATCCAGTGGTTGCCAAACAGGCCCGCAGCACTCCAGTGATGGTTGTAGGTGCGCTCCAGGTACAGGCCCATCTCCCCACCAACGGTGAAGTCCCGTTCGATTTCGACCTTGTTGCCGGTGTAGAGCACGACGGGGTTGCCCTTGCGCTCGCCGCAGTCATCACGACGATCGTCGGTTTCCTGTTCCACCGCTGTCCTGGCAGGCATCGACGCGTCCGAGTGGTAGGACACCCCTATGCCAATCGAGATGACACCTGAAGTGCCAACTGATGGACCACGCAGATGGGTAACGGTGATCTTGTCCAGATCCTTGATTCCGGAGTCCCCGTTGTTGTTCTGATAGAAGACCCTAGTTGCCTTTTTCGCGGACGCAGGAGGTGCCAGGAGGAAGCCCGACATCAGCACGGGCAGCAGAAGTGTGGCGGTGGTAGACACGCCTTTCGAACGGAGCTTCATGCTCGCTTTTATTCCTTGTGTTGCCGGATCTGAAGTCGCTTTCGCCTGAACCGTGAGTTCAGGAGGAAGTGGATAGTAATCTGGAGTTCACACAGTTGAACAGAGCGATGTGTGCAGTCGCGATGTCGTATCCGTCGCCGAGGCGCAGATCGCGATCACGGTTTTCCATATGCGTTCCGCAGTAGCGCACTACTTCAGAACAACGACCCCTGCGGCGAATCCACCTTCGGCGGCAGCGGCTTCTGGAAGCGGCTGCAATCCAGTTTCGGCCAGTGGCTGTTCTGGGCGTCGAAGCCCAGGCGCTTGCGCGCCAGCTTGAAGCGGTTGTTCAACAGATCCGCATAGACCCCCTGGCCACGCATGCGCGTGCCGAAGCGGCTGTCATAGTCCTTGCCACCGCGCAGCTGCTGGATGGTGCTCATCACGTGCGCCGCGCGATCCGGATGGTGGGCATCCAGCCAGTCGCGGAACAGCGGTGCAACCTCCAGAGGCAGGCGCAGAAGCACATAGCCGGCAGTACGCGCACCCGCCTCGTGCGCCGCTTCGAGCACGCTTTCCAGTTCACTGTCGTTGATCCACGGAATCACCGGCGCGACCATCACGCCAACCGGAATGCCCGCCTCGTGCAGACGCTTCATCGCGCGCAGGCGCGCGTGCGGTGCAGAGGCGCGCGGCTCGAGCTTCGCCGACAGGCGTGGATCCAGCGAGGTCACCGAGAAATGCACGCTGACCAGGTTCTCTGCCGCCAGTGGCGCAAGCAGGTCGATATCGCGCTCGACCAGCGCGTTCTTGGTGATCAGCGAGAACGGATGCTTCGTCTCCAGCATCACCTCGATCAACTGACGGGTCAGCTTGAACTTGCGCTCGATCGGCTGGTACGCATCGGTGTTGATGCCGAGCGCGATCGGTTGCGGCGCGTAGCCTGGCCGGGACAGCTCCTTGCGCAGCAGCTGCGGTGCATTGGTCTTGGCAAACAGCTTGGTCTCGAAATCCAGGCCCGGCGACAGGTTCAGATAGGCATGCGACGGGCGCGCGAAGCAGTAGGAACAACCGTGCTCGCAGCCACGATACGGATTGACCGACTGGCTGAAGCCTACGTCCGGGGAGGTATTGCGGCTGATGATGCTGCGCGCGGTTTCAGCGCGTACCTCGGTGCGCAGACGGGGGGCCGCGAACTCTTCGCTTTCATCCACTTCCCAGCCGTCGTCCACTGCCTCGCTGACGGTGCTCTCGAAGCGCCCGGCAAGGTGGGAGGTGGACCCTCGGCCTTTGATCGCGATACCCATGTGGGTAGCCTACGCCGCTGCCGTCTCAGCGGCTGCGACAACAGTATTGGCCCCGCCGGGCAGGGTCCGGCGCTACCTCAGAGCAGCGCCAGATAGCCCCGAATGGTCGCATCCAGCCCGTCATACAGGGCCTCGCCGATCAGCGCATGCCCGATCGAGACCTCCAGCACCTCCGGCACGTTCGCCAGGAAGTCACGCAGGTTGTCCTGCGACAGGTCATGGCCGGCATTCACGCCAAGCCCCACGGCCTGCGCGCGGCGCGCGGCCGTGGCGAACAACGCCAGCATCGCTGCGGCGTCGCCTGCGGCGTGCGCTTCGGCATAGGGTCCGGTGTACAGCTCGATGCGATCGGCGCCGACCTCGGCCGCCTGTTCCAGCAGCGGGTTGCCGGCATCGACGAACAGGCTGACCCGGCAGCCCATCGCCTTCAGCTCGGCCACCAGCGGACGCAGGCGCTCGCCGTCGCGCTCGAAGTCGAAACCGTGGTCGGAGGTGATCTGGCCATCGCCGTCCGGCACCAGGGTGGCCTGCGCCGGACGCGTCTGCGCGCACAGCGGCAGCAGCCCCGGGTAGCCGTCGCGTGGCGGTGCGAAGGGATTGCCTTCGATGTTGAATTCGACGCCACGGACGCGGGTCAGCGTGGACAGCGCCATTACGTCCTCGGCGGTGATATGACGTCGATCGGGTCGCGGATGCACGGTGATGCCATGGGCGCCGGCATCCAGGCAGGCCTGAGCGGCACGCACCACATCGGGTTCGGCACCACCGCGCGAATTGCGCAGGACGGCGATCTTGTTGACGTTGACACTGAGCTGGGTCATCGAACGGTACTACTTGGAAAGAGGGGACGGATCGTGTTCGTCGCGTTGATCCGCGCCACGGGCCTCGGCCTGCTCACGCAGGCGGCGCAGCTCGTCGGCATCGATCAGGGTTGAGGGATCACTCTGCAGATCACCGAACCGGGCCACGTAGCGGCCACGCACCCAGGCCAGCAGGAAGGCGAGGGCCGCCAGCAGCGCCAGCGCCATCAGCCCCGGGCTTGGGGTTTTCAGCGCGAAGGCGAAACAGCCCAGCGCCGGCAGCAGGTACAACCAGTACATAGTCAGGCTCCCCGGATGATCGCCGCAGTGTAGCGCCGCCTTACAGCAGCGGCGAGGCCAGGCGCGCGAAGGCCTCAGGCAGGCGTTGCAGCCACAGCGAGCGGGCCGCGGCCTGGTCGTGCACGCGGGTAGCCTGCTCGAACTCGGCCTCCAGCAGGCCCGCCAGGGCGGCGACCCGCTCGCGGTCGCTGATCATCATCGACAGTTCGAAGTTCAGGCGGAAGCTGCGATGGTCGAAGTTGGCACTGCCGACGATGCAGACGTCGTCGTCGGCGATGAAGGCCTTGGTATGCAGCATGCGGGGGCCGTACTCGTAGATCTTCACCCCGGCGTGCAGCAGCTCGTCGAAGTAGGACCGTGCGGCCTGGGTCACGAACCAGGAATCGCTCATCTTCGGCACCAGCAGGCGCACGTCCAGTCCCCCCAGCGCGGCCGAGGTCAGCGCCATCCGCGCGGCTTCGCCCGGCACGAAGTAGGGCGTGACCAGCCACACGCGCTCCTGCGCTTCCTGGATGGCCGCCACGTGGAGCCGGTGGATGGTCTCCCAGCCCGAGTCCGGGCCGGACACCAGCACCTGTGCGTTGATCGAGCCTTCGCCGCGGAGCGGCATGTCCGCCGGCCACATCCGCGCGATGTCGAAATGCGAGTGGTCCTGACCGCTGGCGTAGAGCCAGTCCTCGGCAAACACCAGTTGCAGGCTGCGGACCACGTGACCGCGGATGCGCATGTGCAGGTCGCGATAGGCGTTGGCGTTGCGGCTCTCATCCTCGTCATCGGTGATGTTGATGCCGCCGGTGAAGGCGAGGCGGCCATCGACGATCACCAGCTTGCGGTGGGTGCGCAGGTTCAGCCACGGTCGCTTGAAGGGCTTCAGCAGCTGGCGGGGATGGAACCAGACCGCTTCACCGCCGGCGTCGAGCAGCGGCTGCAGGAAGCGTCGCGGCACTGCGGACGAGCCCACTGCATCGAGCAGCAGCCGCACCTGCACGCCGGCGCGGGCACGTTCGACCAGGGCATCACGCAGTGCGGTTCCGGCATGGTCGGGATTGAAGATGTAGTACTCCAGATGCACGTGGTCACGCGCCTGCGCCACCGCTTCCAGCAGCGCGGCATAGGTCGCCGCGCCATCGACCAGCCAGGTCACTTCGGTGGCACTGCTCGGCGCCAGTCCGGTGGTGGCCTGGGCGATCTTGGCCAGCTCGGTGCAATCGGCATCGGGCGGGCAGACGTCGCTGTAATGCTCCATCCCCGATCGCGCGCGGCCACGACGCAGGCGCTGCCGCTTCACCTTCTGCGGACCGAGCAGGTAATAGATGAAAAGGCCGAGGTAGGGCAGCAGGGCCAGCGACAGGATCCAGCTCAGCGTGGCTACCGGCTCGCGCTTCTGCAGCATGATCCAGCCCGCCAGCGCGAGCAGGTACAGCAGGTAGGCCACGGCCAGGATCGAACCCAGGTGGGCAATGCCATCAAGCCAGTGGCGGAGGGAGTCGAAGAGGGCGAGCATGCGCCGATCATAGCGGGCGCCAGCGGGTTTCCGGGCGTCGGCACCGGCACAAAAAAAGACGCCCCTGTCTCCAGGGGCGTCTGCAGTCGCGTCATGACTGTTGTGTTGCGGTATTGCGTTTACTGCTGTACGAAGCCGATCTTCTTCATCTGAGCATTCTTCGCGGCAGCCAGAACCTTGGCCATCACGTCGTACTCGGAATCCGGGCTTGCATCGATCCGCAGTTCCGGCTGGTTGGTCGGGTCACGCTGGACCTCCTGTTCCATCCGCTGCTGCAGCTCGCTGGTGCTGATCGGGCTGTTGTTCCACGAGACCTGGTTGCTGGCGTCGATCTTCAGTTCGATCGGCGGCGGCGGTTCGACCAGCTGCGGCGGTGGGTTGAGCACGCGCTGCGGCAGGTCCACGGCGATCGGGTAGGTCATGATCGGCGCGGTCACGATGAAGATGATCAGCAGCACCAGCATCACGTCCACGAGGGGCGTGACGTTGATGTCGGCCATGGGGCCCTTGCCACCACCACTACTGAATGCCATGGCTTATTGCCCCTTTTCTTTGGTCGCGACGAAGCCGACGTCCAGCATGCCCTGCTCCTGCGCGACCTTGGTCAGGTCGTTGATGACGCGCATCTTGGTGGTGCGGTCACCACGCAGGTTCAGCGGCGGCTGCGGGGTCTGCTGGGCGGCGGTCGCCAAGCGCGACTCGAGCGTCTGCTTGGTGATTTCTTCGTCGTTCCAGTAGATCGAGCCGTCTTCCTTGACTGCCAGGGTGATCGGACCGGAGCGCTTTTCGGCGTCATCCGGATTCTGGATCAGGTTGGCTTCCGGCAGATCCACCTTGACCTTGTGGGACATCAGGGGCGCCGTGATGATGAAGATGATCAGCAGCACCAGCATCACGTCCACGAGGGGCGTAACGTTGATGTCGGCCATGGGGCCGCCGCTGTTACCACTACTGAAAGCCATAACGGGCTCCGTCTAGATCTTGATGACTACTTGCTTCGTCGCGGGTGGAAGCGCGCCGCAATCAGCGGACGCGCGAACCGGTGGCGAAGAAGTCGTGCAGGTCGTGCGCGAAGGTATCGAACTTGCTGATGGTCGCGCTGTTGATCTTGCTGAAGAAGTTGAAGGCGAACACGGCCGGGATCGCGACGAACAGACCGATCGCGGTCATGATCAGCGCTTCACCCACCGGGCCGGCAACGGCGTCGATCGAAGCGGAGCCGGTGGCACCGATCTTGATCAGCGCGCCGTAGATGCCCCACACGGTACCCAGCAGACCGACGAACGGAGCGGTCGCGCCGACGGTGGCCAGCAGGGTCATGCCCGACTGCAGCTTGTTGCTTTCGCGGGTGACGGCCTGACGCAGGGCGCGGTCGACGAATTCCGAACGGCTCAGGTTCTCACCCAGGCCACCGGTACCGCCGCCTTCAGCGCGCTGGTGGTGGGCAGCTGCCTGGGCAGCGTCCAGGGCGATCTTCGAGAACGGCTCCGAAGCCGGCTGCTCTTCCATCGCACGGATGGCGTCCTGTGCGTTCGGGGTGTCCCAGAACAGGCTGACGACGCGATCGGCAGCGCTCTTCAGGCGGGTGGCGCGGAAGATGTTGATGACGGTCCAGTACCAGGACATGGCCGACATGATCACCAGGGTCAGCAGCACGACCCAGGAAACAGCGAAATCACCCGGCTTGGTGGTCATTTCGTGGATCAGGTGCTCGAAGCCCATCTGCGACAGGGCGTTGGACGGATTGCCCCCGGCAGCAGCGGCGATGAAAATTTCCTGCAGCATGACGCTTACCTTTGTTGTGTGTGGTGATAAAGGGTGTAGCTAAGCTAAACAATCGAACCGGAGCGGGGGTGGCCCGAAGCCACCCGAACGCATCAGTTCAGCGCAAAGTTGACCGGGACGCGAACGCGACCTGCCGTCTTCTTACCGCCAGATTCAGCGGCGTTGAAGCGCCACTTGCGTGCTGCTTCCATCGCAGCACGGTCCAGGTCGCGGTTACGGCTGGACTTTTCCACCGTGACATTGGTGACGTTGCCGCTGGCATCGACATCAATGATCAGGATCACTTCACCCTGGATACCAGCGCGGAATGCTGCCGGCGGATAACGCGGGGGATTCATCGCCTTGGACGAGATGTCCACGCTGGCCTCGATCGACGCCGGCGGGCTTGGCGGCGACGGCGGGGTCGGAGGAGTGACGATATCGTTCGGACGCGGTTCCGGCACGTCCACGACCGGCGCCTGCGGCGGCGGCGGGACCGGCGACGGCTTCGGCGGCGACAGATTCTTCACCGGCGGCGGCGGAGTATCTGTCGGCGGCGGCGGCGGCGGCGGCGGGGGCGGCGGCGGCGGTGCGTCGACGATGGTCACCATCACATTGCGTTCCTTCTCCGCAGCGGCCTTGGGAGCCACGGCAGGGATCAGAAGCATCATGAAGGCGGCCAGATGCAGGGCGATTACAAACGCGATGCCGACGATGCGAGGCCAGCTCAGCCCCTTGTCATCGGGTTGTTCGTACCGGTGAACGACTAGTTGTTCCGTCATGCGCCAAGAGCTCAATAGTGGGGCCGGGATGCCGGGGGCGGAATCCCTGATCAGCGGTGCATGACACCGCAGGAACCTCCAAGCTTATACCAATCCTGAGCGCCTGCGCATCAACTGAGCAGGCGTTCAGGCGTTATTCCTACTTACTTCAGGTTGATGATTTTCTTGGCATCAGCCTGGTTCTTCACGCCCTTCGCCAGCGCCTGCTGGGCGGCCTGCTTGGCCTCGGGGACGCGACCTTCGGCATGCAGGACGCGTGCCAGGTTCAGGTAGGTCTCACCGTCCTTGGACAGCGGGGCGGCCTTCTGCCACGCATCGATCGCCTGCGGCACCTGGTCGGAGTAGTAGTAGGACTGGGCCAGCGCCAGGTAGACCTGGTAATCCGGCTTCAGGATGCCCTTCTGCAACCCTTCGTTGATGACCGCGATGACGTCCTTTTCCTTGTTCTCGGTGTTGGCATAGATCGAGTACAGCTGCTTGTACTCGCGCTCTTCGGTGAGCTGGCCGCTGCTGCGCAGCTTGTCCATCACCGCGGCGGCCTTGGGCATCTGGTCGGCCTGCATGTACATGTTGGCCAGATTCAGCTGCGCCTTCTTGTCGTTCGGGTTCTTCGCCGCCAGGGCCTCGGCGGCCTGCACGGCTTCACCGGTCTGGCCGGCCTCGGACAGGGCCGCCATCAGCAGCTGGTTCCAGCTGTCCTTCGGCTCGGTGGAGCCGGCGATGGCCTGCTTCAGCACCGGGATCGCTTCCTGGTAGCGCTCCAGCTGGTACAGCGCCTGGCCCTTGGCGATCAGCTCGTCCGGCTTGGTCGACTTGCTCTCGGCGAAGTACTTGTCCAGGGTAGCCAGGCCTTCGGCGGTCTGGTCTTCCTGCAGCTGCAGCTGGCCCAGCATCAGCATCGACTGGAAGTGGCCGTTGTTGTCCAGGCCGTTGAACTGCAGCACCTGCTTCAGGTAGGCGATGGCGGCGGCGACATCGTCGGTCTGGTAGGCGGCCTGCGAAGCCAGCTGCGCGGCCAGCGACTTGTCGTACTCGTTCGCGGCGCTGTCAGCCAGGATCGCGTCGGCCTGGGTGCGGGTCTCCGGGAACTTTTCCTTGTTGTAGCTGTCTACCAGTTTCTGCAGCTTGCCACCCATCTTGGCCGAGGACTTGGCCGCCGGCTCCTGGCGGGTCGCATTGGGGTACAGCGGTTCGGCCTTGGCCTGCTTGCTGCTGCCGCCGCGGTTGCCACGGTCGGAGGAACGCGAGGACTGCGCGAGCGCATCGGTGACCACGGCGCCGGTCAGGGCGGTCGCGACGAGGACGGAAAGCACAGCTTTGTGTTTACGGAAAATCATCGTTCACCTCGATCGAACCGCCGGATAGCGGCAAAGTCGGACTGTCAGAAAAATCTGAGCCGCCAAACGTATCAGAAACAGATGGCGTGAGAAATCGTTTTATGTGCTGCAATACAGCATGAAACTGCGCACTCATCCGCACTTTGGTCGCAGTCCGGCCGCCTGCGCCTGCTGGTAGACCGGCATCAGGGCAGGGGAATCACGTCGCAGCTCCTGGATCCGGTTGGCCGGATCGGGGTGGGTGGACAGCCATTGCGGGCTGCGTCCGCCGCTGGCGGCCATCATGTTCTGCCACAGGTCCACCGCCTGCGCCGGGTTGAAGCCGGCCTGCGCCATCAGCCGCTGGCCGATCACGTCCGCCTCGCTTTCCTGGGTCCGCGAGCCCGGCAGCAGGAACGCCGTCTGTGCCCCCATGCCGCCGAGCTGGTTGACCGTGCTGGCCGCGCCTTCGCCATAGGCAGCGCCGGCCAGTGCGCCGAGTACCGCCAGGCCGGTCTGCGCGCCCATCTGCCGGGTGATGCGCTCCTCGTGGTGGCGGGCGATGACATGGCCGATCTCGTGGCCGATCACGGCCGCCAGCTGGTCCTGGTTCCTGGCTACGGTGAAGATGCCGGTGTTCACGCCCACCTTGCCGCCAGGCAGGGCGAAAGCGTTGGGTTCCTTGTCGACGAACACGGCGGTTTCCCACCGTACGCCACGGTATTGTGGAGGCAGCTGGGCGACCAGCGCGTTGACCACGCACTGCACGTAGCCGTTCTGCCGGCCGTCCGTGCTGATCTTTTCCTTCTGCTTCGTCTCGGCGAACGCCTGCGCGCCGAGCTGGTCAAGCTGTGCCTGCGAGACGCCACCGATCATCTGCCGCCGTCCGGTCGGCGATGTGGTGGTCGCGCAGGCGCTGACCAGGGTGGTGATGACAAGGGCCAGCAGCAGTTGTTTCATGGGTCCACCCCCGTGTTCATGAGCGCAGTGTGTATCGTCGCTGCTTAATCTTTCGTCAAGCGGACAGCCGTTACGTCGCGCCGAAGAACACCAGCGCCGCCAGTGCCACGGCATTGTTCAGGGCATGTGCGGCGATGGCCGCCCAGAGCGTTCCGGTACGGCGGTACAGCCAGCAGAATGCAGCGCCCATGCCGCCGTAGACCAGCCAGAGCTGGGCGATCTCGGCCGGGCCGTTGGCGCTGGTGCCGGGAATTTCATGGATCAGGGCGAAGGCAAGGCTGCTCAGTATCATGCCCAGCCAGGGGCGACCGGCCTGCCACAAGCGCCCGAACAGGACGCGCCGGAACAGCAGTTCCTCGTAGGCCGGCGCCAGCACCACCGCGAACAGCATCAGGAACAGCGGAAAGCGCGCGACCGCGTTCTGCATCAGTTCCACGTTGGTCGGCACCGGTTCGATGCCGAACTGCCGGGACAGGAAGGCGATGCCGTTGCTGCCCACTACGATCAACGTGGCCACCAGCAGCGTCCAGCCCCAGGTGGAGGGCCGGCGCAGCGCGTCACGCGACGCCTGGCGTTCGGCCGCATTGGCCGGTCGTCGCCAGAAATACAGCAGCAGGGCCGCGCCGCCGGTAGCGAACAGCGCCATCAGGATCTGCGCCAGGGCACCCGGCTGGCCCAGTGCTTCGGTCAGGGTGCCGGGATCGGGTGCGGCGCCGTTGGCCTTCGCGTTTGCGTAGCCGACCATCATTCCGCGGTACAGGCCCCAGAACAGGCCACTGATCAGGCTCAGGCCGAACAGGGTGACGGCGGCGATGCCCAGATCGATGAAGAATCCCGCCAGCGGCGAAGCGGCGCGGGGGGCGGCGGTCGCCGGCGGAACCGGCGGCGGTGCGGAAACCGGAGCGGAAGCGGACATCAGATACCTGCGATCAAGGGGCAAGGGCCGGCGCGCCTCCCCGCGCACCGGCCACGTCCCGATTGTGTCAGATATCCAGGTTGGCGACCTTCAGTGCGTTGTCTTCGATGAAGTCGCGACGCGGCTCGACGACATCGCCCATCAGGGTGCTGAAGATCTGATCGGCGGCCACGGCGTCTTCGATGCGTACCTGCAGCAGGCGGCGGGTATCCGGATTCACGGTGGTATCCCACAGCTGTTCCGGATTCATTTCACCCAGGCCCTTGAAGCGCTGGATCTGGCGACCGCGCTTGGCTTCATCCAGCAACCAGTTCTGCGCCTTCACGAACGAATCGACCTCGATCGACTTGGCACCGCGGGTGATGGTCGCCCCCTCGCGTACCAGGCCATGCAGCAGCTTGGCTGCCTGGTGGATCGCGCGCAGTTCGCCGGTTTCCAGGGCCGAAAGCGGCAGCACCTGGATGTGCTCTTCGCCCATGTGACGTCGGGTCACCAGCACGGCCGCGGGGCGCTGTTCATTGGCCTCCTGCAGTTCCAGGCTGAAACGCGGGCTGCCCAGGCTGCCCTGGTTCAGGCGCCTGGCCAGCGCGTCCAGGCCTTCGCCTTGGCCGGCATTGCGCAGGGTGTCCAGTTCCAGCGGCATGAAGTCGACCAGCGCTTCGAGCAGGTTGCGATCATAGCGATGCGCATTGCGTTCGATCGCGTCCTGCGCGGACGCGTAGGCCAGCAACAGCTTCTCCAGGGCAACGCCTTCGATGCCGGGCTCGCCGGCGGCCGGCACCAGCGACGCGTTCTCCACCGCGCTGCTGGCCAGATAGCTGTCCAGCGCCGGATCATCCTTCAGGTACAGCTCCTGCTTGCCCTGCTTGATCTTGTACAGCGGCGGCAGGCCGATGTAGACGTAGCCGCGCTCGATCAGCTCCGGCATCTGACGGTAGAAGAACGTCAGCAGCAGCGTGCGGATATGGGCGCCGTCGACGTCGGCGTCGGTCATGATGATGATCTTGTGGTAGCGCAGCTTGTCCGGGTTGTACTCATCACGGCCGATGCCGGTACCGAGCGCGGTGATCAGCGTGCCGACCTGGTCGGACGACAGCATGCGGTCGAAGCGCGCACGTTCCACGTTGAGGATCTTGCCGCGCAGCGGCAGCACCGCCTGGTTCTTGCGGTTGCGACCCTGCTTGGCCGAACCACCTGCCGAGTCACCCTCGACGATGAACAGCTCGGACAGCGCCGGATCCTTCTCCTGGCAGTCGGCCAGCTTGCCCGGCAGGCCGGCGATATCCAACGCGCCCTTGCGGCGCGTCAGGTCACGAGCCTTGCGGGCCGCTTCGCGCGCGCGCGCGGCATCGACGATCTTGCCGGCAATCGCCTTCGCTTCGTTCGGATTCTCCTGCAGGAATTCTTCCAGACGCTGGCCGAAGGCACTTTCCACGGCCGGACGCACGTCCGAGCTGACCAGCTTTTCCTTGGTCTGGCTGGAGAAGCTGGGATCGGGCACCTTCACCGACAGCACCGCGATCATGCCCTCTCGCATGTCATCGCCGGTCAGGTTGATCTTTGCCTGCTTGGCGATGCCGTTCTGCTCGATGTAGTTGTTGAGCACACGGGTCAACGCACCGCGGAAACCGGCCAGATGGGTGCCGCCGTCCTTCTGCGGAATATTGTTGGTGAAGCAGTACATCGTTTCCTGGTAGGAATCGGTCCACTGCAGCGCCACTTCCACGGTGATGCCGTTGGATTCGCCGCTGACCGCGATGACGTTCGGATGCAGCGGCGTCTTCAGCTGGGCCAGATGCTCGACGAAACTGCGGATGCCGCCTTCATAGTGGAAGTCGTCGCGCCGGCCATCGCCGCGTTCGTCCGCCAGCACGATCTTGACGCCGGAGTTCAGGAACGACAGTTCACGCAGGCGACGGGCCAGGATGTCGTAGTGGAATTCGACGTTGTCGTGGAACGCGACGGTCGACGGCCAGAAGCGCACGGTCGTGCCGCGCTTGGTGGTGCTTTCCAGCTTGGCCAGCGGGCTGACGGCAGCGCCGTTGCTGAATTCCTGCTGGTAATGGAAGCCGCCCTGGAATACGTCCACCAGCAGCTTCTGCGACAGCGCATTGACCACGCTGACACCCACACCATGCAGGCCGCCGGAAACCTTGTAGCTGTTGTCGTCGAACTTGCCACCGGCGTGCAGGACCGTCATCACCACTTCGGCTGCCGAGACTTCGCGGCCCAGCTTGGCGCTCATCTGCTCATGCTTGCCGACCGGAATACCACGACCGTTGTCGGAGACCGACACCGAACCGTCGGCGTGGATCGTCACCGCGACATGGTCAGCATGACCGGCCAGCGCCTCATCGATGGAGTTGTCGACCACCTCGAACACCATGTGGTGCAGGCCGGTACCGTCATGGACGTCGCCGATGTACATACCGGGACGCTTGCGGACAGCCTCCAGGCCTTCCAGGGCGGTGATGCTGTTGGCGTCGTAGTTGCCATTGTTTACCGGGGTGTTCTGTTCGTCGCTCATTGCGCTTGCCGTAGGCTCCGCAGGTCGGGCACCACAGGAAGCGGTGCGCCGAGAATGAAAGGATTGCAACCCGAATTATACCAGCCAGGGTCGAGCGGCCCTGTTGTACGCACTATGGCACAGCCACGATCTGTCCATGTTCCACGTGGAACCGGGTGATGTCGGTCAGCGCCTGCAGCGCGGCCGGCGTTTCGGTTGCCGTGACGAAGATCTGCGCCGGGCCGGCAAGCAGGCGCTCCAGCACCCGCGCCTGGTGGGTGCGATCCAGTTCGGAGGCCAGATCGTCCAGAGCAATGACCGGCCATTCCCCGCGCTGTTCCGCATAGTCTTCGGCCTGGGCCAGCAGACACGCCAAGGCCGTGAGTTTGGCCTGGCCGCGCGACAGCGCATCCCGCCCTGGAATATGGCTGAAGTCCACGCTCCAGTCCGCCCGATGGGGCCCAACGGATGTATAGCCCGCCTGCCGGTCCCGCTCGCGTGCCAGCAGCAGTGCATCGGCCAGCGGCAGTTCGTGGCGGCGCCATCCCGGACTCAGGTCCAGCGCCTGGATACCCAACTGGGGGGCAAGACTGGCCGCCAGCGCGATGGTGCGCTCCTGCAGCCGCTCCAGATAACGCTGACGTCGGCTGGTCAACGGTTCGCCGGCCTCTGCCAGTTCGTGATCCCACGTATCGAGCATCCTTGCTGGCCCTCCCTGTTTGAGCAGGGCATTGCGCTGCTTGAGCGCCCGTGAGTAGCGGCGCCACAGGGACAGAAAATCCGGTTCCACGTGGAACAATCCCCAATCGAGGAAACGGCGACGGGGCTCACCACCACCGCTGACCAGAGCATGGCTACCCGGCTCGAACGTCACCACCGCCAGTGCAGCACATAGATTGCCGAGCTGGCTGACATCTTCACCATCCAGACGTCCCTTCCAGTCCTGTCCAGTATGGCGGAGACCGGCCTTGCGGCGGTGCGGCGATGACTGGGCGCGCTGTTCCTCCCATTCCACAAAGATGTCCAGCGCATCCTGGCCCTGGCGGACCAGGCCGTCGCGCACCCGACCACGGAAGCTGCGCCCGTAAGCCATCAGATGCAACGCCTCCAGCACACTGGTCTTGCCGGCCCCGTTATCGCCCGTCAGCAGATTCAATCCCGGTTGTGGCGACAGCTCCACCACGCCGAAGCGGCGCAGATGGTGCAGGACGAGGCGACGGATCTGCATGGGGTGCGAAGGACCATCCGCACGAAGCGGTAGAGGGGCAGGGAATCCATCAGCTTACTGCATCGGTCAAGTCCGCCGTTGGCGTCAGGCTATCGCCCTGCAGACCATGGCGCGGTTGCGAACGTGTCCTGACCGGCTTACGGACGACGGCCCGCAAAAAACCTGCCGCATTTCCTTGAAATCTGCGCACCAACACCCGTGGCGGTTCCACAGATTTCAAGAATTTCAAGCCAGCGGTTTCACGCTATGCACAGCGGCCCGGTATTACTTATACACAAGGTATGGGCAATCTGTGGATAAAAAAGCCGCTTTGGCCCTGCCTGAAATCTATCCACAGGTTCCCCCCCAGCCCCAGGCGCCGATATGCAGGGGGTTTCAGCACATTAAAAACCAATAAAATCAACGAGATGACCCTGTTTTCCACGAAATCTGGCTCTACCATCACCACCAGGCTTTAGATTTATACCCAGATTTAGAAGCTAGGAAGGGCAGACAGCGCCTGCAACGACGTCTGTGGATAGTCGCGTCAGCAACAGAAGCAACTACGCGGATCCGGGCAGGCAGAACAGCTATAGGGATCTGTCACACCGGGGACTGGCCCCTTGCAGCACGATGGAGAAACGGGATGCTCCACGTGGAACCCCCCAAAAAAAAACGCCCGGAACGTTCCGGGCGTCTTCTGGTTCCACGTGGAACAGCGCAACCGTCAGAGACGCAGCGGCATCACCACATGGCGGGACTTCTCGCTGCTGGACTCGCGCACCAGCGCCGACGAATTGGAGTCGCGCAGCTGGATGATGACCTCTTCGTCGCGCAATGCGGACAGGGCGTCCAGCAGGTAATTCACATTGAAGCCGATGGCCAGATCGCTGACGGTGGTATCGGCTTCGATCTCTTCCTGAGCTTCTTCCTGTTCCGGGTTATGCGCGCTGATCTTCAGGTTGCCCGGCGAAACTTCCACGCGGATGCCGCGGTACTTCTCGTTGGACAGGATGGCCGCACGCTGCAGCGAGGCGCGCAGTGCCTCACGGTCGACCTTTACCTCGCGGTCGGCACCAATCGGAATCACGGCTTCATAGTCCGGGAAACGACCGTCAATCAGCTTCGAGGTGAACGTGACATCGTCCCGCTTCACGCGCACGTGGCTGCGGCCTACCTCCAGCTCGATCTCCCGGTCGCCGCTCTCCAGAAGGCGCTGCAGCTCGGTCACGCCCTTGCGCGGCACGATGATCTGTCGCTTGGAGCCGCTGGGCTTGGCCAGATCCGTTTCACACAGGGCGAGACGGTGTCCGTCGGTGGCCACCGTACGCAGCGCATCGCCACGCAGGTCGAACAGCAGGCCGTTGAGGTAGTAGCGCACGTCCTGCTGGGCCATCGCGAACGCAGTGCGTTCAATCAGCTCCTTCAGGGTCGCTTCGCCGATCGCCACGCGCTCGGTGGCTTCCACCTCGTCTACCGACGGGAAGTCGTTGGACGGCAGCGTTGCCAGGGTGAAGCGGCTGCGACCCGCCTGCACGGTGATCTTGTCACCGGTCTGCGAGACGGTGATCCGGCTGCCATCGGGCAGGGCGCGGATGATCTCGAACAGCTTGCGCGCCGGAATGGTGGTTTCGCCGTCCTGGGCATCTTCAACCGCGATCCGCGACACCATCTCCACTTCCAGGTCGGTACCGGTCAGCGAAAGCTGGCCGTTCTGCACCTGGACCAGGAAATTGGCCAGAACCGGAAGGGTCTGGCGGCGTTCGACCACGTTGACGACCTGTGCCAACGGCTTGAGAAAGGCTTCGCGCTGCAGTGTGAAACGCATGTGGTTCCGTGCCCCTATGCTTTAAAAAATGTGGAATAAATCAAAAGCTTGGTGGTGCTGGTAGAGACAGAATCGCTGGAAAACAACGTTAAGTCTTTGTAATAAAAAGGATTTCTGGCCTCGAAACCCTCTGTATTACCGCCCCCCAGAGGGTGGGGAAAGCTGTGGATAAATTCCGCGCGTTGTCAGGCGCCTTTTTTATCCACAACTCATCCCGCGCTTGCTACCGGATTCTGCACCGTTTTGTGCGATGACGCCTCATCGGCGTCCGTGCATCATTCGCTCAGCTTCCGGATCAGCTTGTCCCAGTCTTCGCGGAGCTTGCCGTCGGTTTCCATCAACGTCCGGATCTGGCGGCAGGCATGCAGCACCGTGGTGTGATCGCGACCGGCGAATGCGTCGCCGATCTCGGGCAGGCTGTGCTCGGTTAACTCCTTGGTCAGGGCCATGGCGACCTGGCGCGGACGGGCCAGCGATCGGGTGCGGCGCTTGGACAGCAGATCCTTGATCTGCAGCCCGTAGTAGTCGGCAACGGTTTTCTGGATGTTGGGAATGCTGATCGCCTGCTGCTGGGCGCGCAGCAGGTCACGCAGGGTTTCCTGCGCGAACTCGGTGGTGATCGCACGGCCGGTGAAGTTGGCGCGGGCGGTCAGGGTATTCAGCGCGCCCTCGAGGTCGCGCACATTGGAGCGCATCTTCTTGGCGATCAGGAACGCAACATCATCGGGAATCTCCGCACCGCGTTCGCGCGCCTTGGCCAGCACGATCGCCGCACGGGTCTCGAAGTCAGGCGGTTCGATTGCGACCGACAGTCCCCAGGCAAGCCGCGACTTGAGGCGCGCTTCCAGCCCTTCGACCTCACGCGGGTACCGGTCACAGGTCAGGATGATCTGCTGCTTGCCGTCGAACAGGGCGTTGAAGGTGTGGAAGAACTCTTCCTGGGTGCGATCCTTGCCGGCGAAGAACTGGATGTCGTCGATCAGCAGCGCGTCGACCTGCTGGAACTGGCGCTTGAACTGATCCATGGTCTTTTCCTGCAAGGCCCGGATCATCGCGCTGAAGAACTGTTCCGAGCGCAGGTACAGCACCTTCGCACCCGGATTGGCCTGGCGCATGGCGTTGCCGGCGGCGAACATCAGGTGGGTCTTGCCCAGTCCGGTGCCTCCGTACAGCAGCAGCGGATTGTGTGCGCGATCGCCCGGTTTCTGCGCTGCCTGGAACGCAGCGGCGAGGCCGAGCTGGTTGCTGCGGCCTTCGACGAAGTTGGCGAAGGTGTAATGGCTGTCCAGATTGCCGGCGAACGGCACCTGGGGTTCGCTGGCTGCGTGCGCCGAATGCGTGGAAACCGGCGCGGTCTGCGCCTCTACCGGGCGCGGACGGGAGCCGATTTCAAGAAAAACGTCGCTGAAACCAGCGAAATGCGCCAGCAGCTCGCGGATGCGCGGCAGGTACAGCTCGCGCACCTGGTCGACGATGAAGGCATTCGGTGCATACAGCACCAGGCTGTCCACGCGCAGATCGGCCTGCAGCGGCTTCAACCAGGTGTGAACGTCTTCAGGCGGGAACTCCGCTTCGAGGCGTTCGAGACTACGGGACCAGGCATCCATCAGCAATAATCGTCCGATGGCCGGGGTGGGGGCGCGACAAGGCGCCCAAACACAGGCCGGAAAGGGGGGAAATGGATGGCTCAGACTACCACCGAGCGCCCGCCTTCGGAATGCTTGTCCCCTACTTATTCACAAAAACATCCACAGCTATTGCACAGGCCGGTGAATTCGCGTAGTCCCCAGGGCTTGACGCGGGGTGGGGTACCTCTCTAGAATTTCCGGTTCTTTCCGTCCCATTCATACGAGAGGCCCCAATGGCCACCAAGCGCACCTACCAGCCCAGCAACCTCAAGCGTAAGCGCGACCACGGCTTCCGTGCCCGTATGAAGACCGCTGACGGCCGCAAGATCCTGTCGCGTCGCCGCGCCAAGGGCCGCAAAGTCCTGAGCGCCTGATTGCCATGCCGCACATCGCGGCAGACGCAATCCCTTCGACAGTGAATACTGCAGACCCGCGCAAGCGATTCCCTCGCTCTGCGCGGGTTCGCACGCGTGCCGAATACTCAACGGTCTTCAACGGCGCCCGCCGTGTGTCCGATCCGCTGATGACCCTGCACTGGCTGCCGGCTGACCGGCCGGCCAGGCTGGGTCTGGCGGTTTCCCGCAAGGTCGATCCGAACGCCGTCGGGCGCAACCGGATCAAGCGCGTCCTGCGCGACATCCTGCGTCAGACACGAACCGATATCCAGCCAGGCGACTTTGTCGTCGTGGCCCGTAGTGCTGCGCGTCACGCCAGCAATGACGACATCCGCCAGGCCTTCCTGCGCCTGCTGCGCCGCCTGCGTGCATTGCCCGCGCCGGGCGTGGACGGCACAATGCCGCCGCCTGATGGCATCGAGGTGCATGTGCTGCGCAAGCCGTTGCAGATGCAGCAGGTGTTCCGCGCTGTGGCAG
>NZ_JASGBV010000027.1:0-69014 GCF_030053245.1 Stenotrophomonas sp. RS-48 | reverse complement strand
TGCAGGTGCGCGAACGCGAAGTGCAGGCGGTTGTCGATCCGCAGGTGCGGATGGCGCCGATCGCAGGCCGTGAGCCTGCAGTACGGGCGCCCGCGGGCCGCGACGTGCAGGTGCGCGAACGTGAGGTGGCGTCTGCACCGGTCGCTTCGCCTGCGCCTTCCAGTGGCAGTGCCGCAACCTCCGCCCCCGCAGCCCAGGGCAGCGCGGCTGCGGTGAGCAGTCCCGCGGCGCGCCCATCAGCCGCCGCCACGACACCGGCACAGGCCGGTGCCCGCCCGACGCCGACCCCGGGCAACTGGGCTACGCCGGCCCGGGGCGACGACTGGGGGGCCTCGGATCGCACTCGTGATGGCGCCCGCAGCGGCGCCGCGCAGGCGAGCAGCGCGGGCCGGGGCAACGGCCTGTTCAACGCCGACGGCAGCGTGCGTGTACCGGGGCAGGACGGCCCCGGCAATGCGGAGCGTGGCGCTCCCGGGGGGGACAACGACGGCTGGAGCAAGGAACGCATCGCCCAGTCGGGGACATGGCTGAAGCGACCGCCCTACGACTACACGCCCACCTCGTTCGACAAATACTGGGTGCCGCAGGAGTCGCTGCTGGCCGAGTGGGTGCGCAAGGGCGTCAAAGCGATGGAGATTCCGCTTCCCGGCACCAGCACCCGGATTTCCTGCGTCATCTCCATTCTGCAGGCGGGTGGCGGCTGCGGCCTGACCGACCCGAACATGCAGGACCAGCCGGCCGTGGCCCGGCCGCCGCCGGATATCCCGTTCAAGAAGGAACTGCAGGAAGACAATGGGAGCCGCTAGCGGCTCCCATTGTCCACGCATGTTTCCTTATCCCCGCGCCGTTGGCGCGCCCCCTTTGAACAACAAGGGGGCTCTTCGCCGGAACCATTGCGGGCGGCCGGCCTTGGTCGGCGTCGCCCCTTTACTCGCTCTGTGACAGGAACACCCAGAACGGCACGTCGCGGCCGACCCAATCCCGGCTGGCTTCGTCCAGCACGTCGAGCAGGGTGTCGAAATCCTTGGCTGCGCCAGCGCGCAGCGCGTCGACATCCGCCAGGAACAGCGCATAACCGCTGGCCGGCAGCCACTGCAGGTCGCGAAGATTGTCCGACAGGGCATCCCAGTTGCCGCCGAAACCGGCCGGGAAGTCCAGCTGCGCGGACAGCCGCGCCAGCAGGGTGCGCTTGTCGGTCACGCCCTCCAGATCGATGCGGATCACCTTCAGGCCGGCATCGCGCATGGCCGCGGCAAGCGCGCCGATGTCCGCGCTGTCGATGGCATACACGCCGGCGTTGTTGATGTCGTGCAGGCCGAGGCCGAAATCATCGTGGCTCATCGAGCGTCTCCGGGGGATGGAACGGTGAAGCTGCGGAATGAGCCGTAATGGTCATCGGTGTAGTACCACGCCTCTGCTGGATCGCCGCCCGTGACGATGCGGCGTGCCCCCCGGTTGCCCGCACCGGGGGTGTCGACCGTGTACTCGCGGTAGTAGCCACGCGGCCGCTGCGGCAGGCGCTGCTCGCGGTTGCCGAAGGTGCTGCCATCCTGGCGGTGCGGGAAGGGCCCGCCCCGCTGGATCAGGGTGATGGTCTGGCGTGCTTCGGCGGGAAGGAAGGCGGGCAGGCCGCTGCGTGCGCCATCGCCGTGTGCCGGGGTCGGGGCACTCCGGGCCGGAGCGCCCTGCAGGTCCGGCGCGAACTGCGGTGCCGGCGGCCGCTGCATGACGTGGTTGACGACCAGGCCGAGCAGCAGCAGGGCGATGGCAGTGATCAGCAGCCGGGGGTTGCGCATGGGCACGAACGGGTGAGGGTGGTGCATGCACTGTAGCGCCTGTGCGCTGCACGCTGCATGAGGAACCGCCGCGTCACCGCTGCGTAACAATTGCCGGCATGCTCACCGGCAGGACGCAATTTCCTTTACATCCCCCTTGGTAATCTAGTGGTCTGTCCCCATCATTCACCGCGCTACACCCGACACCGTCGGGTGCCCTCGCAATCAGGAGATGCATCATGGCCTATACCCTGCCCAAGCTGTCCTACGCCTACGACGCGCTGGAGCCGCATATCGACGCGGCGACGATGGAGATCCATCACACCAAGCATCACCAGACCTACATCAACAACGTCAACGCGGCGCTGGAAGGTACCGAGTACGCTGACCTGCCGGTGGAAGAGCTGGTGAAGAAGCTGAAGTCGCTGCCGGAGAACCTGCAGGGCCCGGTGCGCAACAACGGCGGTGGCCATGCCAACCACTCGCTGTTCTGGACGGTGATGGCGCCGAACGCGGGCGGCAACCCGGTGGGCGACGTGGCCAAGGCCATCGACAAGGACCTGGGCGGTTTCGACAAGTTCAAGGACGCCTTCACCAAGGCGGCGCTGACCCGCTTCGGCAGCGGCTGGGCATGGTTGAGCGTCACCCCCGACAAGAAGGTCGTGGTGGAAAGCACCGGCAACCAGGACAGCCCGCTGATGGAAGGCAACACGCCCATCCTCGGTCTGGACGTGTGGGAGCACGCGTACTACCTGAAGTACCAGAACCGTCGTCCGGAATACATCGGCGCGTTCTTCAACGTCATCGACTGGAACGAAGTCGAGCGCCGTTACCAGGACGCGATCGCCTGAAGGCGGTGACGGGATGACATGAGAAGGCCGGGGGAGACCCCGGCCTTTTTGTTTGCCAGCTTCTGGACGTCGGGCGGGACCTGGTGGGTGCCGACCTTGGTCGGCACCCACCGGGGCCGAGGGCGGGCCTATTCCGCGGTGGCCGTATCGCCCTGCAGGCGCAGGGTGGCCATCATCCCCAGGCGCAGTCCAGGCAGCTCGCCGTCGGCAGGCAGCAGGATGGGCTGCTGGCGGATGCCGCCGAAATGCTTGACCTGGAACAGCACATCCAGACCGTGACCGCTGGCGCCGCCGGCACCGGAGGCTGACGCTTCCGCCCGGCCGCCCGGGCTGCGCCGGGCCGGCTGGAAGCCCGGCGTTGCGCGCACCAGTTCCACCGTGCCGGCGGAAAAATCGCCTGCGATCACACTGGGCAGGCCTTCTGCGGTCGCGCTGATCCAGGCCATGAGATCGCTGGTCTGGTGCTGGCGGGCCGCCGCTTCATCCGGCTCCGGGCGCAGGCGGGTCACGTAGACATTGACCAGGGCCTCGCCCAGCCGCAGCCGCATCATGCCCGCCGCGCTGAACGTACCGGGCGGGTGCAGCAGGGTCACGCCATCCTCGCTGACCGGCAGCCGCGTCAGCATCGCATTGCCGTGCCGCAGCGGCTGGCTGGGCGGGTCGGCCGTGACGAAGTCGCAGCTGTAGCGCAGCCGGTTGGCCAGCCAGCAGGCCGGGTTGCGCCCCTGCTGCTGCCGCACCTGCTGCACCGAGATGACGTCCGGCTGCAGCTCGGTCAACAGCTGCGCCACCTGTTCGCGGCGTTGCTTCCATTGCGCATCGTCCCGCCCGGGCAGTTCCAGGGCCGCCACGGTCAGCTGCCGGGCCTGCGCGTCGAGGGTCGCGGTGTCCGCGGCCTGTGGCCGCGCCGATGCCGGCAATGCAAGCAGCAACAGGCAGCAGCCGAGCAGGGGGCGGACGAGGACGAGGGCGCGCATAACGATAAGTTTACGCTTTTGTCGTGCAGGTGCCGTGACTTCCGGCAGGGCACCGGTACCGCCTGCCATGGATCGGCGGCGCTGTCATGCAGCCCCGCAGCGTGCTTCCAGCCCGCAGGTTCCGGTAACCTTGCGGCTTTCGCTTTGCAGGAATGCCTTACAGGATGAGCCACGACGCAGTCGCCCCCATCGCCGGCCAGGGAAAGATGCCGCGCCAGATCCCGTACATCATCGGCAATGAGGCCTGCGAACGGTTCAGCTTCTACGGGATGCGCAACATCCTGGTGCAGTTCCTGATCACCTCGCTGCTGCTGCAGGAGATCACTGCGGAAGGCCGTGCCGGTGAAGCCAAGGACATCATGCACAGCTTCATGATCGGCGTGTACTTCTTCCCGCTGCTGGGCGGCTGGCTGGCCGACAGGTTCTTCGGCAAGTACCACACGATCCTCTGGTTCAGCCTGGTCTACTGCGCCGGCCACCTGTGCCTGGCGCTGTTCGAGAACAGCCGCCAGGGCTTCTTCCTCGGCCTGGGCCTGATCGCGCTGGGTGCCGGTGGCATCAAGCCGCTGGTGGCCTCGTTCATGGGTGACCAGTTCGACCAGAGCAACAAGCACCTGGCCAAGCTGGTGTTCGATGCCTTCTACTGGATCATCAACTTCGGCTCGCTGTTTGCGTCGCTGCTGATTCCGCTGGTGCTGAAGAACTGGGGCCCGCAGTGGGCGTTCGGCATTCCGGGCATCCTGATGTTCGTGGCGACCTTCGTGTTCTGGCTTGGCCGCAAGCGCTACGTACTGGTGCCGCTGCCGCCGAAGGACCCGCATTCGTTCGCCAACGTGGCGCGCACGGCGCTGACCGCGCGGGTGGCGGGCCAGGGCCGTCCGGGCCTGGCGATCGCCGTGGCCGGCCTGGTGCTGGCGGTGGCATCGTTCGGTCTGGTCGGCTCGTTGGGCATCGTGATCTGCCTGTGCCTTGCGCTGGTGGCGATCCTGGCTGGTGTCGGTGGCGGCACCTGGCTGCAGCTGGACCGCGCCCGCGCGCACCATCCGGCCGAAGCCGTGGAGGGCGTGCGTTCGGTGCTGCGCGTGCTGGTGATCTTCGCGTTGACCACGCCGTTCTTCTCGCTGTTCGACCAGAAGGCCTCGACCTGGGTGCTGCAGGGACAGCAGATGCAGATGCCGAGCTGGTTCACCGCCTCGCAGATGCAGGCGCTGAACCCGCTGCTGGTGATGATCCTCATCCCGTTCAACAACCTGGTGCTGTACCCGGCCCTGCGCCGCTTCGGCTTCGAGCCGACCGCGCTGCGCCGGATGACCGCCGGCATCGCCTTCAGCGGCCTGGCCTGGATCGTCGTCGGCAGCATCCAGGTGGTGATGGATGGCGGCAATGCCATGTCGATCTTCTGGCAGATCCTGCCGTACGCGCTGCTGACCTTCGGTGAGGTCCTGGTGTCCGCGACCGGCCTGGAGTTCGCCTACAGCCAAGCGCCCCAGGCGATGAAGGGGGTGGTGATGAGCTTCTGGAACCTGACCACCACCATCGGCAACCTGTGGGTGCTGCTGTCCAATGCGGCCGTACGCAACGAAACGGTGACCCACCAGATCGCCGGCACCGGCTTGAGCGAGGCGGCCTTCCTGATGTTCTTCTTCGCCGGCTTCGCCTTCATCGCGGCGTTGGCCTTCGGTTGGTACGCGAAACGCTATCGTATGGTCGACAACTACCGCGCTGCCTGAGCCTGACATGACCCCCGTCAATCTGCTGTTGATCGCCATCACCGCCATCCTGTCATGGAGGGCGTTCAACCACCGCGCGCTGGCCGACCGCCTGATCCTGTGGCCACCGGCCATCGACCGCCACCGCCAGTACGACCGGCTGGTGACCTATGGATTCATCCACGCGGACTGGTCGCACCTGATCTTCAACATGATCACCCTGTTCTTCTTCGGGGGATTCATCGAGAGCGTGATGGTGCAGCTGACCGGCAGCTACCTGACCTATCCGGCGTTCTACATCGGCGCGCTGGTGGTCTCGATCCTGCCGAGCTACCTGAAGAACCAGAAGAATCCGAACTACCTCAGCCTGGGGGCTTCGGGTGCGGTGTCGGCGGTGCTGTTCGCCTTCATCCTGATCAAGCCGTGGTCGATCATCCTGGTGTTCTTCATCCCCGCACCGGCCATCGTGTACGCCGCGTTCTATGTCGGCTACAGCATCTGGATGGACAAGCGCGGCGGCGACCGCATCAACCACAGCGCGCACCTGGCCGGCGCGGCATTCGGCGTGATCTTCATGCTGGCCATGCAGCCGAGCATCTTCACCCACTTCCTGCGCGAACTGTCCAACCCGACCTTCCGCCTGGGCGGCGGTTGAGGGCCTGGGGTCGGATCCGCTGGATCCGACCCCGGGGCAGGGCCCCCGCTCGTGGTCAGGCCCGGGTCTGCTGGCCGTAGGTGTCCAGCAGGCGGGCGAAGACTTCCTCGCCGATACGCTGGAAGGCCTGCTCGTCGGTCTGGCCTTCCACGGCGAGCTGGAGCAGGCCCTCCAGCAGGGCGCGGTCGGTATCGGAATGGGAATCGCTGGGGTGCATCGGGGGCCTCCACGGCAGTCGCACGGTCTACGGTCGCAAGGGCCGTGCCAGCGTGGCCGGACCCCTCCGCAGGCGATAGCGGCCGCGGGCGCTCCAGCTTTAGGGTCGCAAACTGACGTGGAGGGCCTGGACTTGCCCCTGTTCAGGCTTCACGCGATCATGGCGCCCGGCTGCGCACCATCCACGCAGTCGCCGCAGGAGACAGTCCCATGGCTTCGGTCACGCCCCCCGGTCTGGCCTACGAGGTCGATCACGACCAGGCCAACCATCGCTTCACTGCCCGTGTGCGTGGACAGGTGGCGGTGCTCGATTACCAGATCAAGCGCAGACGCATGGTCATCACCCACACCGAGGTGCCCGAGCCGATCGCCGGCCGGGGCATCGCCGGCGAGTTGACCCGCGTGGCGCTGCGGTTCGCGCGGGAGCAGAAGTACAAGGTCGTGCCGGCGTGTGCCTACGCCGAGGCATTCCTGCAGCGGCATGAGGAGTATCACGACCTTCTGGCGGGATGACGCCAGCGGGCTACGCTTAAGCCAGGGCGGGCGATGATTGATGAACATGAACAGGGGATCCCGATGAAGATTGGAAACAACCGGCTGCTGCGCGGAAGCGTGCTGGCCGGTGTGGCAGGCGTGCTGTTGCTGGCGGGCTGCCAGCGTGAAGCCGAAACCCCGGCACCGGTGGCCGACGCGGCGCCGGCGGTCGATGCCTCCGCCACGGGCGAGGCGCCCGCTGCGGAAGCACCGCTCGACCTGCGCGACGTGATCGAGAACAACGAACGCGAGGTGGTGGGCATCAGCTATCCGGCAGGCATCGACCGTTATCCGGGCCTGGCGCGTGCGCTGCAGGACTACGCCACCACGGCCCGCAGCGAGCTGCAGCAGGCGCTCGATGGGCTGGGCAACGACAAGCCGACCATGCCCTACGAACTCTCGCTGAGCTTCGAGAAGGTGCTGGAGACGCCGCAGCTGGTGGTGGTGAGTGCCGATGGCAGCCGTTACACCGGCGGCGCCCACGGCGAACCCCTGGTGGCACGTTTCGTCTGGCTGCCGGAGCAACAGCAGATGCTCAGCGCCGACAAGCTGGTGACCGACAGCAAGGGCTGGAAGGCGATCAGCGATTTCGTCGCGGACCAGCTGCGCGAGCGCGTGGCGACACGCCTCAGCGGCGAGGACATGGAGCCGGCCGAGCTGCAGGAGTCGCTGCGCAATGCATCGCGCATGATCGCCGATGGCACCGGCCCGCAGCCCGACAATTTCAGCCAGTTCCAGCCGCTGACCGACGACAAGGGGCAGATCACCGCGCTGCGCTTTGTTTTCCCGCCCTACCAGGTGGGTCCATACTCGGATGGAACGCAGACCGCCGATGTGCCGGCGGCGGTGCTGTTGCCGCACGTGGCCAAGGATTACGTGGAGCTGTTCGCACGCGGTTGAGCGCAGACGAGGAGGGGGCGTGGATACAGGGTTGCAGGAGCGGGTCAGCGGCCTGCTCCACGAAGCCGGGGTCCGCATTGGCGGCTCCCGGCCACAGGACATCCAGGTACATGATCCGAGGTTCTTCGCACGGGTCATGGCGCACGGTTCGCTCGGCCTGGGCGAGAGCTACATGGATGGCTGGTGGGACGCCAACGTCCTGGACGAATTCCTGGTCCACCTCATGCAGGCGCATCTGGACGAACGGGTGCACGGCTGGCGGGAAGTGGCCGACGCGCTGAAGGCGCGCCTGTTCAACCTGCAGGCCGGGCAGGGAAGCTACGAAGTCGGCCGTCGCCACTACGATCTGGGCAACGATCTGTACCAGGCGATGCTGGGCCGGCGCCTGGTGTACAGCTGTGGCTACTGGCGGCAGGCCGATGATCTGGACGCCGCACAGGAAGCCAAGCTGGACCTGGTCTGCCGCAAGCTGGGATTGCGCCCGGGCCAGCGGGTGCTGGATATCGGCTGTGGCTGGGGCGAGGCCCTGAAGTTCGCTGCCGAACGCTATGGAGTCAGCGGGGTCGGTGTAACGATCTCGCAGGAGCAGGCGGAATTCGCGCGCGAGCTGTGCGCCGGTCTGCCGATCGAGATCCGCCTGCAGGACTACCGCGCGCTGGACGAACCCTTCGATGCGATCTTCTCGATCGGCATGTTCGAGCACGTCGGTGACAAGAACTACCGCAGTTTCTTCGAGGTGGCGCGGCGCTGCCTGTCGCCACGTGGCCTGCTGCTGCTGCACAGCATCGGGACCAACGTGTCGCGGCATCGTACCGATCCGTGGATCGCGCGCTACATCTTTCCCAACTCGATGCTGCCCTCCGCGGCGCAGATCAGCAGGGCGTTCGAGGGGCGGTTCGTGTTGGAGGACTGGCACAATTTCGGCACCGACTACGACCTGACCCTGCAGGCGTGGCGGCGCAACGTGGAAGCGGCGTGGCCCCGGCTGGATGCGCGCTATGACGAGCATTTCCGGCGGATGTGGCGCTTCTATCTGGCCGGTTCGATGGCGACCTTCCGTTGCCGGCACGCGCAGTTGTGGCAGCTGGTGCTTTCGCCGGAAGGTGTGCCGGGAGGCTATGTGGCGCCGCGATGAAGCCAGAGCGGGGTCAGATCCCTTTCGCAGAAAAGGGCTCTGACCCCAACCACAACGAAAAAACCGCCCGGTTTCCCGGGCGGTTCTGTTTTCAGCTCAGCGTACCGGCGATCAGTTGCCGGTGCCGGTCAGGCCACGCTTCTCCAGCAGCGGTTCGATCTGCGGCTCGTGGCCGGCGAAATCGCGGAACAGCTGCATCGCGTCGACGCTGCCGCCACGCGACAGCAAGGTGGCGCGGAAGTGGTCGCCGTTCTTGCGGCTCAGGCCACCGTTCTCGCGGAACCACTTCTGGGTGTTGGCGTCCAGCACTTCCGACCAGATGTAGGCGTAGTAGCCGGCCGAGTAGCCGCCCATGATGTGGCTGAAGTACGGGGTCTTGTAACGCGGCGGAACCGGTGCGTAGTAGATGCCGTCCTTCTCCAGCGCGGCGCGCTCGAAGGCCATCACGTCCTTGGCGGCCGGCACCTGGTCCGGGCCGATCTGGTGCCAGCGCTGGTCCAGCATGGCCGCACCCAGGTACTCGGTGGTGGCGAAGCCCTGGTTGAACTTGGCCGCGGCGATCACCTTGTCCAGCAGTGCCTGCGGCATCGCCGTGCCGTTCTGGTAGTGCTTGGCGTAGTTCTTCAGGATGGCGCTGTCATCGGCCCACATCTCGTTGACCTGCGAGGGGAACTCGACGAAGTCACGCGGCACCGAGGTGCCCGAGAAGTACGGGTACTTCACGTTCGAGAACATGCCGTGCAGGGCGTGGCCGAATTCGTGGAAGGTGGTCGTCACCTCATCCCAGGTCAGCAGGGTCGGCTGGCCGGCCGGCGGCTTGGGGATGTTGAGGTGGTTGGCCACCACCGGCTTGAAGCCGGTCAGCTTCGACTGCGAGACATACGAGTTCATCCATGCGCCGCCGCGCTTGGAGGCACGGGCGTACGGGTCGAACAGGAAAATCGCCAGCTGGCTGCCGTCGGCGTCGAACACGTCGTAGACGGTGACATCATCGTGATAGACCGGCAGGTCGGTGCGCTGCTTGAAGGTCAGGCCGAATTCCTGGTTGGCGGCGAAGAACACGCCGTTCTCCAGCACGTTCTTCAGTTCGAAGTACGGCTTCAGCTGCGACTCGTCGAAGTTGTACTTGGCCTGGCGCACCTTCTCGCTGTAGAAGGCCCAGTCCCACGGCTCCAGCGCGAACGTCGGCTTGCCCGCGGCCTTCTGCTCCTGGTCGATCATTGCCTGCAGGTCGGCCGCTTCGCGCTTGGCGTTGGCCACTGCGGCCGGGGCCAGCTTGCCCAGCATCGCGTTGACCGCCTCAGGGGTCTTGGCGGTCTGGTTGGTCAGGTTGTACGCGGCGAAGTTGGCAAAACCCATCAGCTTGGCCTTGTCGGCACGCAGCTGCATGATGCGCGAGACGATGGCGGTGTTGTCGAACTCGCCGCCGCGGCTGCCACGGCTGACCGATGCTTCGTAGATCTTCTGGCGCAGGGCGCGGTTGGCCAGGTTGGTCAGGGGCGGCTGGCCGGTGGTGTTGAGCAGGGTGATCACATACTTGCCATCCAGGCCACGGGCCTTGGCGGCTTCGGCGGCGGCGGCGATCTGCTCCCTGGACAGACCATCCAGTTCCTTCACGTCATCAACGGTGATCGCCGAAGCGTTCACTTCCGACTGCACGTTCTGGCTGAAGCGGGTACCGAGGTTGGCCAGCTCGGCGTTCATTTCCTTCAGCTTCGCCTTGTCCGCGTCAGACAGCTTGGCGCCGGCGCGCACGTAGTTGTCATAGTACTTCTCGACCAGGCGCACGCCTTCGGCGTCCAGACCCAGCTGCGTGCGGGTGTCATACAGCGCCTGGATGCGCGCGAACAGCTTGCTGTTCAGGGCGATCGCATCGCTGTGCGCGGCGAACCTGGCCGAGTAGTCGGCCTGCAGCTTCTTGCGGGTGTCGTTGGTGTCCGCGCCGACCAGGGCGAAGAACACGGTGGTCGCGCGGTCAAGGATGTCACCGCTCTTTTCCAGGGCGATGATGGTGTTGTCGAAGGTCGGCTTGGCCTTGTTGTTGGCGATGGCCTCGATTTCCTTCAGCTGCTGCGCCATGCCGGCGTCGAAGGCCGGAGCGAAGTCGCTGTCCTTGATCTTGTCGAACTGCGGATAGTGCAGTGCCAGCGGGCTTTCGGCGAAGAACGGGTTGGCCTGCTGTGCGGTGGTGCTGGCAGCCGGGGTGGCGGCGCCGGCGGAATAGGCGGGCAGGGCAAGGCCGAGGGTCATGGCCACGGCAAGGGCAAGGCGGGTGGTCAAGGCGGTACTCCGGTAAGGCAGACAAGTGCCCGAGGTTAACCCGGGGTAATGGGATCGGGCTTGTGTCGAAAGGCATGGGCGGGGATACCATCGGAACCCCCCATTGCGGAGATCTGCCATGACCACTGCGTTCGATTTCGGTTTCACCGACCTGGACGGCCAGCCGCAGGCCCTGGAGCAGTACCGCGGCAAGGCGCTGCTGCTGGTCAACGTGGCCAGCAAGTGCGGTTTCACCCCGCAGTACGAGGGACTGGAGGCGCTGTGGCGCGAGTACGGCCCGAAGGGCCTGGTGGTGATCGGCTTCCCCTGCGACCAGTTCGGCCACCAGGAACCGGGCAATGCCGAGGAGATCCGCAGCTTCTGTGCGCTGACCTATGCAGTGGACTTCCCGCTGTCGGAGAAGATCCAGGTCAACGGCGACGGTGCACACCCGCTTTGGAAGTGGCTGAAGTCCGAGAAGACCGGCCTGCTGGGGCTGAGCGCGATCAAATGGAACTTCAGCAAGTTCCTGGTCGGACGCGACGGGCAGGTGCTGAAACGCTACGCGCCGACCGACAAGCCGGAAAGCCTTCGCGGGGACATCGAGAAAGCGTTGCAGTCCCGGCAGTAAGGGCTGCCGCTTCCCGCGGCAGCGCCGGACGCAGGCCCGGCGCTACGGGTCACTTCTCGACGAAGGCGCGCTCGAACACGTAGTGACCCGGCTGGCCGATGCGCGGGGAGACCTGGAAGCCACGGGCGTCGAGCACCGTGCGCAGGTCGGCCAGCATCTGCGGGCTGCCGCAGATCATCGCGCGGTCATTCTCCGGGCTCAGTTCCGGCAGGCCCAGGGTGCGCTGCATTTCCCCGCTTTCCATCAGCGAGGTCAGGCGCCCCTGGTTGGCGAACGGTTCGCGGGTGACGGCCGGGTAGTACAACAGCTTGTCGCCGATCATCTCGCCGAGGAACTCGTGCTCACGCAGGTCCTTCTCGAAATAGTCGCGGTACGCCAGGTCCTTCTCGTAGCGCACGCCGTGGCACAGGATCACCTTCTCGAAACGCTCGTAGGTCTCCGGGTCCTTGATGATCGACAGCCAGGGCGCCAGGCCGGTGCCCGTGCCCAGCAGGTACAGGTTCCTGCCGGGATGCAGATCGCTGATCAGCAGGGTGCCGGTGGGCTTCTTGCCTACCAGAACCTTGTCGCCGGGCTTGATGTGCTGCAGGCGCGAGGTCAGGGGGCCGTCCTGCACCTTGATGCTGAAGAACTCCAGCTGCTCTTCCCAGTTCGCGCTGGCGATGGAGTAGGCGCGCAGCAGCGGCCGGGCGTCGGTTTCCAGGCCGATCATCACGAACTGGCCGTTCTCGAAGCGGAAACCGCTGTCGCGGGTGAGGGTGAAGCTGAAGTAGGCATCGGTCCAGTGGCGGACCTCAAGCACCGTTTCGGCGCCGAAAGCGGAAGACATGGGCGTATCTGTTGGAAGTCGTCGGGGTAATTCTATCTCAAATGAGACAGGTTCTCATTAGGCGGAACGAGAGGCGTTCTCAGCGGTAGCCGGCGGCCTGCAGCTCGAACAGCTCGGCGTAGCGGCCGCCCTGGGCCATCAGCTGCTCGTGGGTGCCGCTGGCCTCGATCCGGCCATCGGCCAGCACCAGGATGCGGTCGGCCATGCGCACCGACGAGAAGCGATGGGAGATGAGTACGGCAGTGCGATTGTCCGCCAGTTCCCTGAACCGCTGGAATACCTCGAACTCGCTGCGCGCATCCAGCGCTGCGGTCGGCTCGTCCAGGATCATCACCTGCGCATTGCGCATCCACGCGCGGGCGATGGCGATCTTCTGCCACTGCCCGCCGGAGAGGTCCACGCCCTCCTTGAAGCGACGCCCGATCAGCTGGTCGTAGCCGCGTGGCAGCGACTCGATCACTTCCTGGGCCATGCCCCGGCGCGCGGCATCGGCAACCCGTTCCCGGTCCGCCATCGCCTCGACCTGGCCAACGCCGATGTTCTCCCCGGCGCTCAGGTTGTAGCGCACGAAGTCCTGGAAGATCACCCCGAGATTGGCGCGCAGGTCATCCAGGTCATAGTCGCGCAGGTCCCGGCCGTCGAGCAGGATGCGGCCCTCGTCAGGCTCGTACAGCCGTGCCAGCAGTTTGACCAGCGTGGTCTTGCCGGCACCGTTCTCGCCGACCAGTGCCAGCACTTCGCCGGCATGCAGCTGGAAATCGAGGTGGCGGACGGCCCATTGCTCGGCATCGGGATAGCGGAAGCCGACGTTCTCGAACACGAAGCCCTGGCGGATGGGCCGCGGCACGGCTACGGCGCCCTCGCGCGAATGGATCTCCGGCTGGATCTGGAAAAACGAGAACAGATCGTCCAGGTACAGGGCCTGGCTGGCCACCTGCGAGAAGCCGATCAGCAGGCCCTCCAGCAGCTGGCGCAGGCGCAGGAAGCTGCCGGCGAGGAAGGTCAGGTCGCCGATCGAGAAATCGCCGCGCACCGTGCGCCAGGCAATGTAGGCGTAGGCGGTGTAATAACCCAGCGTGCCCAGCGCGGCCAGCAGGGTGCCCCACAAGGCACGGCGCCGGGCCAACGCCCGGTTGGCCTTGAACAGCGCCACCGACAGGCTCCTGTAACGCTCCACCAGGAAGCGGTGCAGGTTGAAGATCTTCACTTCCTTGGCCGTCTCCACGCTGGCGCCGAGCTGGCGCAGGTAGTCGAGCTGGCGGCGCTCGGGCGTCCATTGGAAATTCAGGCTGTAGCCGGCGGCGTTGAAGTGCGATTCGCCGATGAAGGCAGGCACCAGGGCCAGCGCCAGCAGCAGGATCAGCCACGGCGCGTAGACCAGCAGGCCCACCGCCAGGCTGACCACCGTGATGGCGTCCTGCACCTGGCCGAACAGCTGGCTCATCAGGTTCATCCGGCCCATCGTCTGGCGTCGTGCGCGGTCCAGCTTGTCCTGCAGGTCCGGATCCTCGAAGTCCTCCAGATCCAGCGTTGCGGCGTGCTCCATCAGCCGGATGCTGGTGGCGTTGGCGAACAGCTCCGACAGCAGGGCATCGGCGTAGGCCACCATCCGGCCCAGCAGGTCGGAGACGATGGCCAGGCCCAGCTCCAGGGCCAGCAACCCGAGCAGCGGATTGAGCAGGCCGCTGGCCAGGGCCTCGCCCAGCGGCGGAAAGCCGGCGTCGTGCCGGCTCAGCTGCAGCGCGCTGTCGATGATCAGCTTGCCCACATACAGCATGGCGACCGGCAGCAGGGCACGGATCAGGCGCAGCCCCAGGCTGACCAGGGTCAGTGCGGGGCTGGTCTTCCACACCAGCCGCAGGAACGGTGGCACGTTGCGCATCGCATTGAAGCGCTGGCGCAGGCTGGGTTTCTTTTCGGCTGAAGGCATGTCGCCATTGTGCGCGCCGGAGCCGTGGCGAAGGCATGAATGCGACGCTCGCAGGGAGCGCGCGTCAGCGCGCCACCGGTGCGGAGCCGCGCTGCGCGAGGCCCCGCACTCTTGTGGATCAGGGCAGCGGCGGCAGCAGGCCGGCGCCGAGGCGGTTCCAGGCGTTGATCACCGCGATGCCCATGCTCAGGTCGCTGATGCCCTTCTCATCGAAGTGCGGTGCCAGCGCATCGAACGCTGCCTGCGATGGCGCGGCGTCGATGAGCCGGGTCAGGGCCTCGGCCCAGCCCAGCGCAGCGCGCTCACGCGCATCGAAGAAGCGGCTTTCGTGCCAGGCGGGCAGGGTGTCCAGCTTGCGCGGCTCGATGCCACTCTTGCGCAGCGCCGTCCCGTGCATGTCCATGCAGTAGCCGCAGCCGTTGAGCTGCGACACGCGCAGGAACACCAGTTCCATCAGGGTCGGATCGATCGAACTGTCATGCACTGCCTGGCTGGTATCGAGCAGGCCCTTGAAAGCCTTGGCGGCCAAGCGGGTATAGGGAACGCGGGGTGAGGCGGGGTTGGACATCGTGGGCTCCACGGCGGCCCCGATGGCCGCCTTCCCTTACCAGGACGCCGCCGCGTCTGCGTGCGTGACAACCGCGGGCAGTTTTTCCGGATTGAGCACGCTGTAGAGGCGCGCGATGCGGCCATCGATCACCTCGATGGTGGTGACCGAATGCAGGCGATCGCCGTCGAAGCCCAGGATCGCCGGCTCGCCGTTGACGTAGCCCAGCCGGGCCGGGTGCGTGCCGCCGCGGCGGGCAATGGCCCAGAACAGGCGGCCGATGCGTTCGGCACCCCGCAGCGGGCGCACCGCTGCGGTGACCACGCCGCCTCCATCGGAGACCATCAGCGCGTTGGCATGCAGCAGGGCCTGGATCGCCTCGCTGTCGCCACGCTGCGACGCATCCATGAAGCGTGCCAGCAACTGCCGGTGCTGGCCGGCGTCGGCATTGAAGCGCGGCCGGCCGGCTTGCAGCCGCTGCCGGGCCCGGTGCACCAGTTGCCGGCAGTTGGCCTCGCTGTGGCCGATCAGGTCGGCGATCTCGCGATAGTCGTGGTCGAACGCTTCCTTCAGCAGGAACGCGGCGCGTTCCTCCGGGCCGAGCTGTTCAAGCAGGGTCAGGAAAGCCACCGATACATCATCAGCCAGGGCATGCAACTGGGCCGGGCCGGGCGCGGGGTCGGGCTCCAGGGTGACCGCCATCGGTTCAGCCAGCCACGGGCCCACGTAATGCGCGCGCTCGCGCTTGGCCGCACGCAGACGGTCCAGTCCCAGGCGCGTGGTGGTGGTGACCAGCCATGCCTCGGCATCGCGGACGCTGGCCGGGTCGGCGCCGGACCAGCGCAGCCAGGCGTCCTGGACGACGTCCTCGGCGTCGGCGCGGCTGCCCAGCAGGCGGTAGGCGAGGGCCATCAGGCGCGGACGGTGGGTCTGGAAGGCGGTTTCGGCGTTCATGCGGGCAAGGACGCCGCAGCGGGCGGGGGCGTGACAAGGGCTTGGGGTCAGATCCCTTTCCCCGGGAAAGGGTTGTGACCCCACAGACTCTACCCGCAGCCGGGGAGGGGGTAAAATGGGCGGATTACCCCCGCCAGCCTCGAGCAAGCGAGCAAGCCGTGACATCGATCAAGCAGGAAGACCTCATCCAGTCCATCGCCGACGCGCTGCAGTACATCTCGTACTACCACCCGGTCGACTACATCAAGAATCTCGCCGCTGCCTACGAGCGCGAGGAGTCGCCGGCCGCGAAGGAGGCGATGGCCCAGATCCTGATCAATTCGCGGATGTGCGCCGAAGGCCATCGTCCGATCTGCCAGGACACCGGCATCGTCACCGTGTTCCTGGAAATCGGCATGGATGTGCGCTGGGACGACGCCACCATGGGCGTGGAAGACATGGCCAATGAAGGCGTGCGCCGCGCCTATCTGCATCCGGACAACAAGCTGCGTGCTTCGGTGCTGGCGGATCCGGCCGGCAAGCGCATCAACACGAAGGACAACACCCCGGGCGTGGTCAACGTCAAGGTCGTGCCGGGCAACAAGGTGGATGTGATCGTGGCCGCAAAGGGCGGCGGCTCGGAAGCCAAGACCAAGTTCGCCATGCTCAATCCGTCCGACTCCATCGTCGACTGGGTGCTCAAGACCGTGCCGACGATGGGGGCCGGCTGGTGCCCGCCGGGCATGCTGGGCATCGGCATCGGCGGCACTGCGGAGAAGGCCATGCTGCTGGCCAAGGAAGCGCTGATGGAGCCGATCGACATCACCGAGCTGCAGGCCCGTGGAGCGTCCAACCGGATCGAAGAGCTGCGCCTGGAGCTGTACGAGAAGGTCAATGCGCTGGGCATCGGCGCCCAGGGCCTGGGTGGCCTGACCACGGTGCTGGACATCAAGATCAACGATTACCCGACCCACGCGGCCAACCTGCCGGTGGCGATGATCCCGAACTGCGCCGCGACCCGCCACGCGCACTTCACCCTGGATGGCAGCGGTCCGGTGATGCTGGATCCGCCGTCGCTGGAGGACTGGCCGAAGCTGACCTACGACGCCTCCAAGGGCACCCGGGTGGACCTGGATACGATCACCCCGGAGGAGGTGGCCAGCTGGAAGCCGGGCCAGACGCTTCTGCTCAACGGCAAGCTGCTGACCGGCCGCGACGCCGCGCACAAGCGCATGGTTGACATGCTCAACAAGGGCGAGGAACTGCCGGTCGATCTGAAGGGACGCTTCATCTACTACGTCGGCCCGGTCGATCCGGTGCGCGATGAAGTGGTCGGTCCGGCCGGGCCGACCACGGCAACGCGCATGGACAAGTTCACCCGCCAGGTGCTGGAACAGACCGGTCTGCTGGGCATGGTCGGCAAGGCCGAGCGCGGCCCGGCTGCGATCGAGGCGATCCGTGACAACAAGTCGGCGTACCTGATGGCGGTCGGTGGCTCGGCCTACCTGGTGTCCAAGGCGATCAAGGCGGCCAAGGTGGTCGGGTTCGCCGATCTCGGCATGGAAGCGATCTACGAGTTCACCGTGCAGGACATGCCGGTGACGGTGGCGGTCGACTCCACCGGTGAATCGGTGCACAAGACCGGCCCGCGCGAATGGCAGGCCCGCATCGGCAAGATTCCGGTGGTGGTGGAGTAAGCGCGGCACACGCTTGATGGCAAACGGCGCGTGTTGGCGCCGTTTGTCGTTTAACGAGCCGGCACGGAACTTCTGCTAGTTTCCATGCGACTCGAACCGGGAACGTTCATGCCGCTGTTACGGAACTTCGCGCTTGCCGGGCTGTTCGCACTGGCCGGCTGCAGCAGCACCTCCTCCTCGTATGAAGGAGCGGATTTCAGCGCATCGGCGCAATGCCGCATGCAGTGCCAGGCCAGCCATCGCAGCTGCATGGCGCAGGCGGACAGCCTGGGCAGTCGGCAGAGCAGCTGCGAACAGCAGATGGCTCCGGCTGCCGACAAGCGCTGCAAGGACATCGCCAATGCCGATCTGCGCCGCTCGTGCGAACTGAAGGCGCATGACTGCACGCTGCGGCAGCCGATGATGAGCTGCGGCGAACGTCGCGATACCTGCATGAGCAGCTGCGGTTGAGCAGTGGTCGCCGGGCGGGCGCATAATCGCCGGCTCCACCCGCAACGGATCCCGCGCATGAGCACCACCCTGTATGGTTCGTCGAGTACCGCTTCGCTGGTCGTGCACTGGCTGCTGATCGAACTGGGCATCGAGCACGAACTGGTGCTGCTGGATTTCGACAGGCGCGAGCACAAGGCGGCGGACTACCTGGCGTTGAATCCGGCCGGGAGGGTGCCGACCCTGGAGATCGATGGCCTGCTGTTGACCGAAGCAGCGGCCATCGCGCTGTACCTGGCCGACCGCCATCCCGAAGCGGGGTTGCTGCCGGCCGTGGGCACGCCCGCGCGGGGCGAGGCCTATCGCTGGATGTTCTGGTGCGCCAACACCCTGCAGCCTGCCTATCGTGCATGGTTCTATCCGCACGAAGCGGCGGGCGAGGCCTGCGTGGAGGCAACGCGTGCGATGGCCCGGCAGCAGCTGGAGGCGGCCTGGCAGCATGTGGCGGCGCACCTGCAGGCGCACGGGCCTTACCTGCTGGGCGACGCGCCCAGCGTGGTCGATTTCATGCTGGTGATGCTGATGCGCTGGTCGCGCAACATGCCCCGGCCCACTGACACCTGGCCGGTGCTGAAGGCGCACGCAACCGCGCTGAAGGCGCGCCCCGCCTTCGCGGAAGTCTATCGACGCGAAGGCATCAGCGACTGGCGGTGATCGCCGGCGTTGAGCCGAGCGCGTGCCGCCGGGCATGGCCCGGCGCTGCCGGGTGGTGCGTCCGGGCTACAGGATCTCCAGCACCGTTTCCGGCGGGCGGCACAGGCGCGTGCCCTTGGCCGTGCGCACCACGGGCCGGTTGATCAGGCGCGGGTGCGTCGCCATGGCCGCCAGCAGGGTCGCCTCATCGGCCCCGGCCAGCGCCAGACCGGCAAACTCTGGTTCCTTGCTGCGCACCAGGTCGGCGGCGGCCAGCCCGGATTCGGCAAGCAGCTGGCGCAGGGTCGCCACGTCGGGCGATGCCTGCAGGTACTCGATCACCTCCGGCTCGATGCCGGCGTCGCGGATGAGCTTCAGTGCGCCGCGCGAATTGCTGCACGCCGGGTTGTGCCAGATCGTCACGCCCATCAGAACCATTCCAGCAGCGACACGCCCACGCCCACGTAGGTGGCCTTGTGGTTGTAGTCGATCAGGCTTTCGCCGTATCCGTCGAAGACCTGGATGTGGCCGCGCAGCAGGTTGCTGATCGGGAAACCGTAGTCGAGCTGCAGGGCGCCATGCGAACGGTCGCCGGTACGCAGCGAATGGCGCGCCATCAGGGACACTTCGTGGCCATTGCGGTTCCAGATCAGGGTCGCGTCGCCGCGGCCCATGTAATCCTCGATGTCCGGGTTGTTGTCATCGCTGCGCGTTTCGGGAATGCGGTACCAGGGCCGCAGCACCAGCGCCCAGTTCTCGCGGTCCAGCCCGACGTTGAGCATCACCCGGTTCCAGCTGCGCGAAAGGGGATCGGCGCGGCCGTTGGACTGATGGTTGAGGCTGATGCCGGTCATGCGTCCGCGCCAGCCACCAATGGAGTAGCCGTTGCGGAACACCATCATCACTTCCGGCTCGTAATTGGTCTCGCGGAACGGGCGCGAATTCTCGGCGTTGTAGGCCTGCCAGCGCGAGCTCTGGGTATAGCCGGCCCAGATGTCGCCGTTGTCGCCGAACAGATTCTCGGCGATCTTGGTCTTGAAGCTGATCTGGAACTTCAGCTCGGCACTGTCCAGCGCCTGCGGCTCGGTCACGCTGTTGGCCGGATTCGGCGACTGCGGCATCTGGTTCTTGTCGCTGGTCCAGAACGCCGGCAGCAGGTACACCGGCTTGTAGGCCCGCAGCTGGAACGGTCCCAGCTTCGAGTCTTCCGCCAGTTCCCAGCGGCTGTCCAGCAGGGAACCGCGGCCTGCATTGGCCAGGGCGCTGTCGTCGGGGGCGGGGCGCAGCACATCGCCGACCCGCGCCCGCAGGTCTCTTCGCCCTGGCTCAGGCGGGCGGCGCGACGCTGTTCGCGCAGCGCCTGCGCGGCCTGCTGCGCGGCGGCATCGGCTTCGGCAGTGGCCGGAGCGTTACGGCCGAACAGGCGGTCGTAGCACGACAGCCGGGCGGCGTCGGTTTCAATGGCAGCGCAACCGGCCGGCGTGGTGGTCGTGGCAGGCGCGATTTCCTGCGCGGCCAGCGGCGCGCTGGCCAGGGCAAGCGCCAACGGCGCCAGACGGGGGAACAACGGCGGGAGGGTCATTGCAGCAGGCCCTTCGGGATGACTACGGGAAGACGCACAGTGTGGCGGCTACCCGCAGCAACGGCCAGCCCCATGGAGTTATGCCCGGCGCAGGTGTGCGCGTGGCGTGAAGATCGTGCGTTACAGGAACCAGGCGAACGCGAACAGGCCCAGCATCGCGATGACCATCGCCAGTTTCAGCGCCAGGCCCAGCAGGATGCCCAGCCAGGTGGCGAGGCCAACCTTGGTAGAGCGGCCCAGCTCGCGCGTGTGCCAGTACTCGCCCAGCAGAGCGCCGACCAGCGGGCCGGCGAACAGGCCGATGGGCATGAAGAACAGACCGGCGATGCTGCCGATGAAGGTGCCCCACAGCGCCTTGCGGCTGGCCCCGACACGCTGGGCCCCGACCACCGTGGCCAGCACATCGGCCAGCAGTGAAAGCAGGGTCAGCACGCCCAGTACCAGCAGGGTCGGCCAGCCGACATGGGTGAAGCCGTCGGCCCACGCTGCCAGCAGCAGGCCGACGAACACCAGCGGGATGCCGGGAAGTGCCGGCAGGACGATGCCGGCAATACCAACGAGGACAAAAATGACCGCTAGCAGATACAAGATGAATGAGAGGCCCATGCTGTCCCGTATGGTTGTCTTTTTGGGGTTGACAGTGAAAGATTTTGCCAGTTGCTTTTTCGTTTTGGCCGGGTTAAGTTGCAGTCGCTGAGCTTGGCAAGGTCACCGTGGATCGTGGCCTGATGAAGCAAGATCTTCCCGATCCGCTGCATCGATGCACCTCGCTTCCCCCTTGCTTGTCAGCCGCCCACAAGGCGTTTCCAACAACAAGAGAGAGTCATCAGGGAGTTAGTGAGATGTCCGAACGCGAGAACGGTACTGTCAAGTGGTTCAACGATGCAAAGGGCTTCGGCTTCATCAGCCGTGAAAACGGCGAAGACGTGTTCGTGCACTTCCGCGCCATCCAGACCCAGGGCTTCAAGAGCCTGAAGGAAGGCCAGAAGGTCACCTTCACCGTCGTGCAGGGCCAGAAGGGCCTGCAGGCCGACGCCGTGCAGCCGATCTGACCGGTCTGCAGCCGTCACATGAAAAAGGCCCGCGCAAGCGGGCCTTTTTCTTTGTCCGGGGCCGGCAGCGGATCAGCGCAGGATCACCCGGCCGTTGACCACGCGAACGTAGGTGTTTTCGCGGATGCCGCCCAGATCGCGCTGGTTGACGACGATGGTGCGTCCGTCATCCATGCGCACGCTGATGTCATACGTATCGCTGGTCACGTTCTTCTGGATCTGGTTGCCGGCCAGCGCGCCACCCACGGCACCCGCCGCTGCGGCGATGTTCTTGTTGCCGCGGCTGCCGCCGGTGTGGTCGGAGATCTCATGGCCGGCAACCGCACCCACAATGCCGCCGAGGATCGCGCCGGTCGCGCTGGGCGCAGTGCGGCCGGACTGCACGGTGTTGATGCGGGTGACGATGCCGCAGTCGGCGCAACGGCCCTGGTTGTAGCCGGAGTTGTTGCCGTAGCCGCCGTTGTTGTACCCATTGTTGTAGCCGCCGCCGCCGTAACCCGGCGAGGTGGCGCAGCCGGCCAGGGCGAGGGTGGCGATGGCACTGGCGGCGATGAGCTGGATCTTCATGGGGCGTCTCCTGGCCGTGAAGGCGGATGTGTTGGGTGGTACTGCGTCATGCAGCAGGGTGCGCGAATCGTCTCCTTTCCAACGTGAACAAGACGCCAATCAACGCCGCCATGACCGGCTGCGGGATGAACGCTGTTCAACGGAAATCCTGATGGCAGGCGCGGCAGTCCGCCTGCAGCGTCTGCACCACCTGGGCCAGCGCGGTGCAGTCTGCCGGTGGCGTCGCCAGGGCGGCATTGAGGCCGGCGCGGTACTGGCTGGCATGCTGCTGGAACTGCGCGCTGTCCTTCAGGCCGGGGAAGGCCAGGTCCAGGTCGTTGGAGAGCAGGCGCAGCGTCTGCAGGCGCGGCACGCTGTCGGCCAGGCTGCAGCGGTTCTGCTGTTGAGCCTGCTGCAGCAACTGGGATTGCCGCTGCATCACCTGCATCAGGCTGTCCGGGAAGGGGTCACGGCGGGCCTGCAGGGCGCGGCCGACCATCACCGTGGCGATCAGGCCGATCAGCAGACCCAGCGCGAGCACGAACAGGTAGCGATAGGCGGAAGACGGCGGGCGAGGGGGGCTGGCGTTCATGGCGGGCTCTCCGGGTGTGCAACGGTAGGTTCGACCCGGCGTGCTGTGGACGCCGGCCGCTGCACGTTAAAATAGACCGATGAACGAACAGGTCAAACAACGCTTCGCCGGCATCGAACGGCTGTATGGCGTGGGTGCGCTCGAGCGCCTGCAGGGCAGCCGCGTAGCGGTGGTCGGCATGGGCGGGGTCGGCTCGTGGGTGGTCGAGGCGCTGGCGCGCTCGGCGGTCGGCCATCTCACCCTGATCGATGCGGACGACATCTGCGTGTCCAACACCAACCGGCAGCTGCCGGCGCTGGAGGGCAATTACGGGCGCAACAAGGCCGAAGCCATGGCCGAGCGCTGCCGGGCGATCAACCCGGAACTCGATGTCGACGCGGTGCAGGCGTTCCTGACCACCGCCAACATGGCGGAACTGCTTGATCGTCGCTTCGATCTGGTGATCGATGCCTGCGACAGCTTCCGGGTCAAGGTGGAGACCATCGCCTGGTGCCGCCGCCGCAAGCTGCCACTGCTGACGGTCGGCGCCGCGGGTGGCCGCACCGATCCGACCCTGGTACGCATCCGCGATGTCTCGCGCACCGAGCACGACGCGATGCTGGCGCTGATCCGCAAGAAGCTGCGCAGCGAGTTCAACTTCCCCAAGAACGCCAAGCGTTACTTCGGCGTGCCGGCGGTGTACTCGCTGGAGAACGTGAAGTATCCGCAGGCCGATGGCAGTGTCTGCGGCCTCCGTCCCAACCTGGGGGCGGACGCTGCGCTCAAGCTTGATTGCGGCGCAGGGCTGGGGGCAGCCACCCATATCACCGGTGCCTTCGCCTTTGCCGCCGTCGGCAAGGCGCTGGAAATGCTGCTGGAGCCGAAGAGGGTCAAGTCCCAATCCGTTGAGGCTTGACCGGTAGCGCCGGGCCATGCCCGGCGAAACGGCGATCAGACGGCCGGCAGCGCGAACAGCCGCCGCGCGTTGTCGGTCGTGGTCCTCGCTACCGTCTCCAGGTCGGTCTGCCGCAACGCCGCGACGTGGCGCGCGATGATCGAGAGGCGTGCCGGCTCATTGCGCTGCCCACGGATGGCCGCGTCGGGCTGATCGGGCGCGTCCGTTTCCAGCAGCAGCTGCTCCAGCGGCATCTCCCGGACCAGCCGTTGCAGGCGCTGTGCCCGTTCGTAGGTCAGGGGGCCGCCCAGACCCAGCAGGAAGCCCTGCCGATGCAGCTGTGCCGCCTGCTCCGGGCTGCCGGAGAAACTGTGCACCACGCCGCGCAGGCCACCGATGCGGCGGATCGCTGCGATCACCGCATCTACGGCCCGACGCGCATGCACGATCACCGGCAGGTCGAAGTCGCGCGCCAAGCGCAGCTGGCCGGTGAAATAGGTCTGCTGCGCCTCCGCATCCAGGCCTTCCACGAAATAATCCAGGCCGCATTCGCCGATCGCCCGCGGACGCTCACGCTCGATCCATTCCCGCAGCAGCGGAAGGTGCCCGGCACGATGCTCGGCAAGAAACATCGGATGCAGCCCGTACGCGGGGTACAGGCCGGGTGCCTGCTGGCAGACCTCGCGCAGCTTCGGCCAGCTGGCGGCGGTGACGGCCGGCACGACCTGGAACTGCACCCCGGCCGCGCGCGCGCGCTCGATCACGGCGGCACGGTCGGGGTCGAACTCGCCTGCATCGAGATGGCAATGGCTGTCGACCAGCACGCTCAGCGCTGCTCCAGCGGTGGCGGCGTGCGGGTGCCGCGGCTCTTCCAGTTGGCCAGCAGCAGTGTGCCCAGGCCCAGCACCAGCTCATCGACGAAGGGAAGCGGATCGGGAATGAACAGGGTCAGCGCGAACAGCCCTGCCGTGAGCTTGAACAGCGTGGGGTAGCGCAGCCGGCGCGCCCATTGCAGTACCGGCAGCAGCATCGGGTTGGCCATGGCGGGATCCTCTTGGTGAATATGCAAACGCTACCACGGGCCCAGCATTTCCCGATGCTGAATGGGTTACGGCGACGAGCAGGAAATGTGGAGATTCCGTTCAGGGAGGCCGTGCTGCAATCTGTGCCGAGAACGTTGCGGACGGTCCGCAAGGAGCAGGTCATGAAAAGCACAACTACAACTGTCCTGGTCGCAGCGGGCGCGCTGCTGGTGGGTGGTATCGCCACGGCCGCCTTCATGAAGAGCGGCAACCCGTCGCCGGATTCCATCAGCGCCGGCGCCCCCAACGGCGAATCGCGCCTGGCCGATGGCAGCGGCACCGACGATGGTGCGCGTGGCAACCAGCTCGATGCCACCGCGCCGCGCGGCCTGGAGTATGCCGATGTGCTGAAGGTCGACCCGATCACCGAAAAGCAGAAGGCGTACGCCACGGTCATCGGCACCGACGCGGTGCGCGAGACCTCCACCACCCAGACGCCGCACGAGGTCTGCCAGGATGTGGTCGTGCAGGAACGCCTGCCCGAGCGTGATGGCAACGTCGGTGGCACCGTCGCCGGCGCGGTGATCGGTGGCCTGCTGGGTAATCAGGTTGGCGGCGGCAATGGCAGGAAGGCGGCGACCGCAGCCGGTGCCGTGGCCGGCGGCCTGATCGGCAACCAGGTGGACAAGCGCCACGTCGGTGGCCGTGTGGTCAACCGCACCGAGCGCCAGTGCCACACCGAGACCGCCACCTCCGAGTCGAGCCGTGTCACCGGCTACAACGTCACCTATCGCAACGAGGACGGCACCACCGGCACCATGCGCATGGCCAGCAAGCCCGGCAACCGCATCGCCATGGGCACCAACGACGTGGTCAAGGGTTACAACGTGACCTACCGCTATGATGGTGCCGAGAAGACCGTGCGCATGGACAACAAGCCAGCCAGCGATCGCCTGCCGGTGGTCGATGGCCAGCTGGTCACGCAGACAGCGGCAGCCGGCGCCACGGCACCGACCCGCCAGTAATCCCGCCGCTGCAGCGGACAGGCGACAGGCCGGCTTCTGCCGGCCTGTCTGTTTTTGTGGCCGGGTGACATTTGCGATGATGGCGCTCCGTCATCGCCCTGGAGTCGGCATGAGCATCTTCGACCTGCGCCTGGAAACCGAGCGCCTGATCCTGCGCCCACCGCATCGCGAGGATTTCGAGCCCTATCTGGCGTTCTGCGCGGATGAAGAGGTGATGCGCACGCTGGGCGGAGTACAGCCACCGTCAGTGGCATGGCGTGGATTCTGCAGCCTGGCTGGCGCGTGGCAGTTGTTCGGCTTTTCGATGTTCAGCGTGATCGAGAAATCCAGTGGTGAGTGGGTCGGTCGCATGGGGCCCTGGCAGCCACAGGACTGGCCGGGCACCGAGGTCGGCTGGAGCATCCGGCGTGCCAGCTGGGGCAAGGGCTACGCGCCGGAGGCGGCGACCGCTGCGATCGACTGGGCCTTCAACGCACTCGGGTGGGAGGAGGTGATCCATACCATTGCCGAGGACAACGAGAATTCCCGTGTCGTGGCCCGCAAGCTGGGCAGTACGCTGCTGCGCATGGGCGAGCTGCCGCCGCCGTACCAGGGCAAACCGATGCAGATCTGGGGGCAGTCGCGCCAGCAGTGGCAGCAGCGCGTGCGCTGAGGGGCCCGACGGGCTGCATCCAGCGGCGGGCTGCGCGGTGGGCATGCTGCACCCGCGCTTGGCATCGGCGGACGCGCTTGCCAGACTGCGCGCAACCGGTCGTCGGCCGGGTCTCCTGGAGCAGGCAATGGTGGAAGAACGCGTTCCGTTGACGGTGCATGGCATGTCCGTTTCAGGCAATTGCCACAAGGTGCGCATGCTGCTGGAACACCTCGGCAGCCGCTATCGCTGGGTGGAGGTGGACAGCGCCCATGGCCAGACCCACACGCCGGAGTTCCTGGCATTGAATCCCAATGCGAAGGTGCCGTTGATCGTGCGCGAGGACGGCCGCGTGTTGACCGAATCGAACGCGATCCTGTTCTGGCTGGCCGAGGGCACGCCCTACCTGCCCGGCGATGGCTGGGAGCGGGCGCAGGCGTTGAGCTGGATGTTCTTCGAGCAGTACACGCATGAACCCTGCGTGGCGGTGGCCCGTTTCATCCGTGGCTGGACGCCGGCCGATTCCCCGCGGCGCGCCGAACTGCCGCGCCTGCAGGAGCGCGCCAGCACCGCATTGGCGGTGATGGAACAGCACCTGCGGCAGTCGCCCTGGTTCACCGGCCGCAGTTATGGCATCGCCGATATCGCGCTGTTTGCCTACACCGACGTTGCCAGCGATGGTGGCATCCGCCTTGATCCGTTCCCGCAGGTGCAGGCCTGGCTGCAGCGGGTCCGGGCGCAGCCGCGGTTCGTGCCGATGCCGGCCGTGGGCGCGGAGGTGCTGGCGCGATTCAACGCGGTGGCCTGATTCCAAGGGGAGCGTCGGGCAGGCCGACTGCGGGGGACGCCGGGCGGGCCCGCGCCACGCTACGCAACAACGACACGGAGGGTGTTCGATGTTCGCTGTGGTTCCAGATCCCATTCCCGCGCGCATGCGCGGGCTCAACCGCGCCGAAGTGTGCGACGTCAATTTCCTGGAGGCGGTGCGCGGCTGGCGGGGCACGCCACGGCCACGGCCCGCGCCGCACGCGCCGATCCTGCCAGGCAGCACGCTCAGCGCGGCGGCCTTTGCCGACCTGTTCGATTCGCAGCTGGCCAGCCGCCAGCTGGACCTGATGGCACGCGTGCTGCGCGTGCAGAACAAGGTCTTCTACACCATCGGCTCGTCCGGACACGAGGGCAATGCGCTGTTGGCGCGGGCCTGCCGGCACACCGATCCTGCGTTCCTGCACTACCGCTCCGGCGCCTTCATGGCCGAGCGCGCGCGGCAGGTGCCGGGCATGGATCCAGTGCGCGACGCGGCACTGTCGTTCGCCGCCAGCGCCGACGATCCTGCCAGCGGAGGCCGGCACAAGGTGTGGGGCAGCCGGCCACTGTGGGTGTTGCCACAGACCTCGACGATCGCCTCGCACCTGCCCAAGGCGCTGGGCACTGCGTTGGCCATCGAGAGCGGCAAGCGCCTGGGCCAGCCGTTGCCGATTCCGGCCGACAGCATCGTGGTCTGTTCCTTCGGCGACGCCTCGGCCAATCACGCCACCGCACAGACGGCGTTCAACACCGCCATGTGGTCGGCCTACCAGAAACTGCCGGCGCCCATCCTGTTCGTCTGCGAGGACAATGGCCTGGGCATTTCGGTGAAAACACCAGAAGGATGGATCGCCGAGCGCTTTGGCGGCCAGCCGGGACTGGACTACTTCTTCGCTGATGGGCTGGATCTGGCCAGCGGCCATGCGCAGGTGCAGGCCGCGGTCGAGCATTGCCGGACAACCCGCAGGCCGACCTTCCTGCACCTGCGTACCACGCGGCTGATGGGGCATGCCGGTACCGATTTCGAGGTGGAGTGGCGCGCGTTGCCGGAGCTGTGTGCGGCGGAGGCGCAGGATCCGCTGCTGCGCTCGGCGCAGATCGCGATGGAGTCGGGCTGGATGGATGCCGCGGCCGTCGAGGCGGCCTATGAAGCGATGCGTGTGCGCTGCATGGCGGCCGCCGCCGACGCCGAGCGCCAGCCGAAGCTGCAGTCCCTTGAGCAGGTGATGGCACCGCTGGCGCCCTATACACCTGCAGCGGTGCACGCCGAGGCCCGGCGCGCGGTCGCGGACGAGGCGCGACTGTCGCTGTATGGCGGCGCCGACGCATTGCCGGAGCGACAACCGCCGCGTCATCTGGCCATCCAGATCAATCACGGACTGCAGGAACTGCTGTGCAAGTATCCGCAAAGCCTGTTGTTCGGCGAGGATGTGGCGCAGAAGGGAGGCGTGTACACCTTGACCCGCGACCTGCTGCGTCGTTTCGGCCCGCGTCGGGTGTTCAACACGCTGCTGGACGAGACCATGATCCTGGGCATGGCGCAGGGGCTGGCCAACATGGGCATGCTGCCGATCCCCGAGATCCAGTACCTGGCCTACCTGCACAATGCCATCGACCAGATACGTGGCGAGGCGTGTTCGCTGCAGTTCTTCTCCAATGACCAGTTCCGCAACCCGATGCTGGTGCGGGTGGCAGGGCTGGGCTACCAGAAGGGATTCGGTGGCCATTTCCACAACGACAATTCGATCACCGCCCTGCGCGACATTCCCGGCCTGGTGGTGGGCTGTCCCTCGCGTGGCGACGACGCTGTGATGATGCTGCGCACGTTGGCGGCGCTGGCCCGGGTGGATGGCCGCGTGGCGGTGTTCCTGGAGCCGATCGCGCTGTACATGAGCAAGGACCTGCACGAGCCGGGTGACGGCCAGTGGCTGTTCGACTACCCGCAACAGGGCCAGGCGCTGCTGCCGGGGGAGGGCCGGGTGTATGCCCCCGAGGCGCAGGATCTGGTGATCTACACCTATGGCAATGGCGTGCCGATGGCGCTGCGTGCCGCGCGGGTGATCGACCAGCAGCTCGGGTGGCAGGTGAGGGTGGTTGACCTGCGCTGGCTGGTGCCGCTGGACGGCGGATTCATTGCCACCCAGGCGGCCACGGCGCGGCGCGTGCTGGTGCTGGACGAGGGACGTCACAGCGGTGGCGTGGGCGAGGGGGTGGTCACGGCCCTGGTCGAGGCCGGCTTCGGTCACCTGCCGCTGCGTCGGGTCTGCGGCGCCGATACCTATACGCCGCTGGCGGGGGCAGCAATGTTCGGCCTTCCAAGCGACAATGCGGTGATTGGCGCCGCCCTCGACCTGGCGCAGGAACCCTGATGCATGTGTGGATTGGCGGGAATGCTGTTGCCGGCACCGATGGTGCCGGCCGAGGAACTGCAGGCACAGGCCCTGGCCATGGGCCAGGCGCTGCACCATCGCGGGCCGGATGATGGTGGCACCTGGGTCGATGCCGCTGCCGGGATCGCACTGGCGCACCGCCGGCTGAGCATCCTCGATCTGTCCCCGCTGGGCCACCAGCCGATGGCATCGTCCGACGGCCGCTATGTGATGGCCTACAACGGCGAGGTCTACAACTTCGCGGCCCTGCGCGCCGAACTGGAGCCGCTGGGCCATGCGTTCCGTGGCCACTCCGATACCGAGGTGCTGCTGGCTGCGATCCTGCAGTGGGGCCTGGAAGACACCCTGCAGCGCTGCAACGGCATGTTCGCCATCGCTCTGTGGGACCGCAGCGAGCAGTGCCTCTGGCTGGCCCGCGACCGGGTCGGCAAGAAGCCGCTGTACTACGGCTGGGCCGGTGACGCGCTGGTGTTCGGTTCCGAGCTGAAGGCACTGTGGCAGCATCCAGCGTTCGACAACGATATCGATCGGGATGCGTTGACGCTGCTGTTGCGGCTGGATTACATCCCGGCGCCGCACAGCATCCATCAGCGCTGCTACAAGCTGATGCCCGGCCGGGTGCTGCGGGTGGATGCGGCGATGGTTGCCGCCGGAGCCGGCGCGCACCGGCCGGAGCAGGCGCAGCGTCCGTACTGGGACGCGCGTGCGCGCATGCAGGCCGCACTGGCCGCACCCTTCCAGGGCCGCATCGAGGAGGCCGAGGAGCAGCTTGATGCCCTGCTGCGCGACGCCGTGGCGTTGCGCATGGTCGCGGACGTGCCCGTCGGCGTGTTCCTGTCAGGGGGGACCGATTCGTCGCTGGTGGCGACGCTGATGCAGGCGCAGAGCAGGCAGCCGGTGCACAGCTTCAGCATCGGCTTCCAGGATTCAAGCCACGATGAGGCACCGCTGGCCAGGGAACTGGCCGCGCATCTGGGCTGCGACCACACCGAACTCTACGTCAGCGGGGCCGACGCACTGGCGGTGGTGCCGCAGTTGCCGACGATGTTCGACGAGCCTTTTGCCGATGCCTCGCAGGTGCCGACCGCGCTGGTGGCCCGGCTGGCAAGGCAGGGGGTGACCGTGGCCTTGTCCGGCGATGGTGGCGATGAGCTGTTCTTCGGCTACACCCGCTACGTGCGCGCGCTGCGCAACTGGCAGATGCTGGGTCGCGTGCCGGGCCCGCTGCGGCGGTGGATGGGGGCCCGCGCGCAGCAGCAGGGCGAGGCGTCGCGCACGGGAGGCCTGGCGGCGCTGCTGGCCGAAACCGGCGCCCGCGGCATCGGCGATGTGTACCGCAACCGCATTTCGCGCTGGCGTGACCCGGCGGCGGTGGTGCCCGGTGCGCAGCCGGCTGGCAGCTTCTATGACCTGGCCGATCCGCTGCACGGTGCGGGCACGCCGGCAGACGCGATGATGCTGGCCGATTTCGTGACCTACCTGCCTGATGACCTGCTGTGCAAGGTCGACCGTACTTCGATGGCGGTCAGCCTGGAGGCGCGTGCGCCGTTGCTGGACTGGCGGGTTGCCGAGTTCGCCTGGTCGCTGCCGCTGGGCTTCAAGCGCAGTGAAACGACCAGCAAGGTCCTGCTCAAGCGCGTGCTGGGCCGATACGTCCCGCAGGCGATGGTGCACCGGCCCAAGCGTGGTTTCGGTGCGCCTGTCAGCGACTGGCTGAAGGGCGACCTGCGGCCGTGGGCCGACGATCTGCTGCAGCCTTCGCGGCTGGAACGCGAAGGCGTGCTGTCGGCGGCCGCGGTGCAGCCGCTGTGGCAGCAGTTCCTTGGCGGCCAGCGCAAGTGGCACACGCATCTGTGGAACGTGCTGATGTTCCAGGCATGGCAGGCCCACTGGCGCCAGGTCCGGGCCAGCATCAGCGGCTGACCTTCACTGCCTGGAAAGGGGACGGTGAATAGGATGGGTTTCCCGCACCATGAGGAGTCCGTCCGATGTCCGTTCCCACCATCGCCGTGTTCGTCGGAAGCCTGCGCCGGGAGTCATGCAACCGCCGGCTGGCCCATGCACTTGAAAAGCTTGCCGGCGACCGGGCCCGGTTCCAGTACGTGCAGATCCGCGACCTTCCCCTGTATGACCAGGATTTCGACGCCGATTACCCGCCATCGTGTGTCCGCCTGAAGGAGCAGGTGCGTGCCGCCGACGCCGTGCTGTTCGTGACACCCGAATACAACCGTTCGGTGCCGGGCGTGCTGAAGAACGCCATCGACATCGGCTCGCGCCCCTATGGCGACAGCGCATTCGCAGGCAAGCCCGCTGCGGTGATCGGTGCGTCCATCGGCCAGATCGGCACCGCGGTGGCCCAGCAGCACCTGCGCAACAGCCTGGCCTTCCTCGACATGCATGTGCTCGGCCAGCCGGAGGCGTTCATTCATTTCAAGGACGGCCTGATCGACGCCGACGGTACGATCCACAACGACGCCACGCGGGAATTCCTGCAGGGGTATGTGGACCGGTTCCTGGCGCTGATCGCGGTGCACGCGAAGGGCGATTGAGACGTATGGGGTCAGAGCCCTCTGCGTTGCAGAGGGATCCGACCCCAGCCACATCCGGGGTCGGATCCCGGCGCGCAGCGGCGGGCTCTGACCCCACTTGCAGCTGAGCGGGCCAGAGCCCGTACGCTGCACGGAATCCGACCCTGGCCGGCTGATCTGCGATAATGACGCACTCGGGCGTCGCACGGGCGCCCGTCGCAGGCAGTGCGACGCCTCCGCGCCATTCTGGCCAGGCTCCGGCGGATATCCCCCGTTCTTCCACGGCTTATCCACAGGCTTGTCCATGGCCGCCAGGGTCGGCGCATGCCTACACTCGTCTGGCCCCACTTTTGCAGGAAACACCGCCGCATGTCCGCCCGTCCCGGCTTCCGTTCCAACCGCAGAGACCGCGGTGATGGCTTCGAACGCGATGATTCGCGCATCGACCAGCTGCGGGTGCCACCGCATTCGGTGGAGGCCGAGCAGGCGGTGCTGGGTGGCCTGATGCTGGCACCCGAAGCGTTCGACCGGGTCAACGACCAGCTGACGGAGACCGACTTCTATCGCCGCGATCATCAGATGATCTACCGCGCGATCCGAGAGCTGTCCGAGCGTGACCGACCCTTCGATGCGGTGACGCTGGGCGAATGGTTCGAATCGCAGGGCAAGCTGGAGCTGGTAGGGGATGGCGCTTATCTGATCGAACTGGCCAGCACCACGCCGTCGGCGGCGAACATCGCGGCCTACGCCGAGATCGTACGTGACAAGGCGGTGCTGCGGCAGCTGATCCAGGTCGGTACCGACATCGTCAACGATGGTTTCCAGCCGGAAGGCCGCGACAGCAGCGAGCTGCTGGCGTCGGCGGAAAAGAGCGTGTTCGCCATTGCCGAGCAGGGCGCACGCGGGCGTACGGATTTCGTCGCCATGCCCGGCGCGCTGAAGGATGCCTTCGAGGAACTGCGCAACCGCTTCGAGAACGGCGGCAACATCACCGGCCTGCCAACCGGCTACAACGATTTCGACGCGATGACGGCCGGCCTGCAGCCGACCGACCTGATCATCCTGGCCGCGCGCCCGGCGATGGGCAAGACCACCTTCGCGCTGAACATCGCCGAGTATGCGGCGATCAAGTCGAAGAAGGGCGTGGCGGTGTTCTCGATGGAAATGTCCGCATCACAGCTGGCGATGCGACTGATCTCCTCCAATGGCCGGATCAACGCGCAGCGCCTGCGTACCGGCCAGCTGGAAGATGAGGACTGGAGCCGCGTCACCAGCGCGATCAAGATGCTGAAGGAAACCAAGATCTTCATCGACGACACGCCGGGCGTATCGCCGGAAGTGCTGCGCTCCAAGTGCCGCCGCCTCAAGCGCGAGCACGACCTGGGCCTGATCGTGATCGATTACCTGCAGCTGATGAGCGTGCCCGGCAACAGCGAGAACCGCGCGACAGAAATCTCGGAGATCTCGCGTTCGCTGAAGGGCTTGGCCAAGGAGCTGAACGTGCCGGTGATCGCACTTTCCCAGCTCAACCGCTCGCTGGAAACGCGTACCGACAAGCGCCCGGTGATGGCTGACCTGCGTGAATCGGGCGCCATCGAGCAGGACGCGGACATGATCGTGTTCATCTACCGCGACGACTACTACAACAAGGAAAACTCACCGGACAAGGGCCTGGCCGAAATCATCATCGGCAAGCACCGTGGCGGCCCGACCGGTTCGTGCAAACTGAAGTTCTTCGGCGAGTACACGCGTTTCGACAATCTGGCCCACGATTCGGTCGGTTCGTTCGAGTAGGGCTGCCGGCCGCGGGCCGGCGATCTCCTTCTGTTCTGCAAGAGCCGGGCGCGTGCCCGGCTCTTTGCGTTGGTGCGAGCGCAAGGCGCGTACCTTGCCGGGCGATGGTCACATGACGTGTAACTGACATGTAACTGGGCCTTCCTACCATGCCGCCGCTGTCCTCCCACTTCCGACGCCCGTCGCTGGCGTCCAGCGCGTCCAAGGAATCCGCCTCCCATGCCGTCCCACGCTCCGCTCCGCCGCAATCTGCTGGCTCTGCTGGTCTGTGCCTCGCTGCCGTCGCTGGCGGCCGCTGAAACCGCCCCCACCTCCGATGCACCGTCGGCGACCACCCTCGATTCGATCTCGGTGATCGGCCGCGGCGAAGCGCGCCAGGTGCAGCGTGTCACCGCCGAGGACATGAAGGTGCTGCCGCCGGGCGCGAATCCGCTCAAGCTGCTGGCCAGCAAGCCGGGCGTGCATTTCGAGTCGGGTGACGCCACCGGTGCCTACGAGTGGTCGACCAGCATCAGCCTGCGCGGCTTCAACCAGAACCGGCTTGGCTACACGCTGGACGGCATTCCGCTGGGCAACATGAGCTACGGCAACAGCAACGGCCTTCATGTCAGCCGCGCGGTCATCAGCGAGAACCTGGGCGGTGCGGAAGTCTCCACCGGCATCGGCGCGCTGGGGACGCCGTCCACCAGCAACCTGGGGGGCGTGTTCCAGTTCTATTCGATCGATCCTTCTACCGAGTACGGCGTGGTGCTGGCGCAGGGCTTCGGCAGCGACAACGCGCGGCGCAGCTATGCCCGCCTGGAGACCGGCGAGCACCAGGGGTTTGCCGCGTACCTGTCCGGCGTGTACTCCGAAGGCGACAAGTGGAAGGGGAAGGGCTCGCAGGAGCTCAAGCAGTTCAACGGCAAGGCCGTTTACAACTTCGGCGTGGACAGCAGGATCACCGCGCTGTTCAACGCATCACGCCGGGTCGAGGCGGACTACCAGGATCTGTCGCTGGAGATGATCGACCGCCTCGGCTGGACCTGGGACAACTACGCGCCGGACTGGGACCGCGCGCTGGCCGCGGCACGCGGGCAGTTCAGTGGCGGCGTCAACAGCCCCTGGGATGCGTACTACTCCGGTCATGGCCTGCGCAACGACGATATCTCCAGCGTCGCCGGCGACTTCGGCCTCAACGAAGCGATGCGCCTGAAGGTCAATGGCTACAATCACAGCAACCGCGGGCAGGGCCACTGGTTCAGTCCGTCCAATCCCTCCAATCCGGGCACCGCGCGCGAGATCCCGATCTCGATCCGCACCACCGAGTACGCGATCGACCGTACCGGCGTGACCTCCGCATTCACCTGGAACGTCGGCGGGCACGAGCTGGAAGCCGGCCTGTGGTACGAGGACAACGGCCACAGCGTGCAGCGCAACTTCTACTACATCGATGGCCCGATCACCGATGACTTCTTCCTGCGCAATCCGGACCAGCGCGTGTGGCGCCAGCTCTACACCACCATCACCCGCCAGTTCTATGTGCAGGACCGCTTCCGCCTGTTCGACGACCGCCTGACGGTGGACATCGGCGCGAAGTCGCCGCACACCCGCACCCGCGTCCGCACGCCGCTGGGCAGCTATGCCAACAACAGCAGCCTGACCTCCAGCAAGGGACTGCTGCCGCAGGCCGGCTTCAATTTCAAGCTCAACGAAGGCAATGAAATCTTCGGTTCGTTCGCCAGGAACATCGCCGCCTATGCGCTGGGCGTGGGCAGTCCGTTCAACGTGCCGCAGCAGGCCTTCGATGCCAGTGCACGCAACCTCAAGCCGGAGCAGTCGCGCACGATCGAACTGGGCTGGCGCGGCTACGGGCAGGGGTATGAGGCGTCGGTCGCGGTGTACGACGTGAAGTTCGACAACCGCCTGCTTGCCATCGCCCAGTGCGTGGGCATCCTCGGCTGCCCTGCGTTGTTCTCCAACGTCGGTTCGGTGACCAGCCGCGGTGCCGAGGCGACCCTGCAGCTGAAGCCGGTGCAGGACGTCACCTGGTCCAACGCGCTGTCGTGGAACGACAGCACCTACGACGACGACTACGTCAACAACGGGGTGGTACCGACCCGCGGCAGGAAGACCGTGGATACGCCGGAATGGATGTTCGCCAGCACCCTGGCCTGGACGCCGGGCCGGTGGGACATGCGCCTTTCCGCCAACCATGTCGGCAAGCGTTACGTGACCTATACCAATGACCTGTCGGTTCCCAGTTACTGGCTGGTCAACGCCTCGGTGGCTTACGATTTCGGCTCCCTGGGGCCCGCGCAGAACCTGACAGTGGCAGTGAACCTGACCAACCTGGCGGACAAGCGTTACCTGTCTTCGATCAACACCAACGGCACCTATGCCGCAGATCCCACGCGCAGCCTGGCGACCATGCAGGTGGGGGCGCCGCGGCAGGTGATGGCGACGGCGACCGTGCGCTTCTGATGCAGCGGCCCATGGATCCGGAGCACCGTCGTCGCCTGCTGCGCATGGCGTGGCAGGGTACGGGGGCGGCGATCGCACTGGCGGCGATGCCGGGGCTGGCTGCGGCAGGCCCACGGCCACGTCTGGGCCGCGATCCGTTCACCCTCGGCGTCGCCGCCGGCGATCCGGATCCGCAGGGGGCGGTGCTGTGGACACGGCTCGCCCCCGATCCGCTCAACGGCGGTGGCATGCCGTCGCGGGCGGTGCCGGTGCGCTGGTTCGTGGCTGAAGATCCCGGCATGCGCCGTCCGGTGCAGCGTGGCGTCGCCGCAGCGGTGCCCGAGCTGGCGCATTCGGTGCACGTGGAGATCAATGGCCTTCGTCCCGGCCGTGACTATTACTACCGTTTTGCCTGCGACGCTGATGAGGAAAGCACGGTCGGCCACTTCCGCACCGCGCCGCTGCCGGACGCGCAGCTGCAGCAGCTGCGCCTGGCCCTGTGCACCTGCCAGGCCTGGAACAGCGGCTACTACCCGGTACTGCGTGATATCGCGCGGAGCGATGTCGACCTGGTGCTGCATGCCGGCGACTATCTGTACGAGTACAGTCCACTGCAGAACGTACGCGGCCGCACACTGGATGCGGAGCGATTCAGCGGCGAGACCGTCAGTCTGCAGCGTTATCGCGACCAGTACGCGCTGTACAAGCTCGATCCGGACCTTCAGGCAGCGCACGCCGCGCACGCCTTTGCGGTGATCTGGGATGACCATGAGGTGCAGAACGACTATTCCGGCGTCCATCCTGAAAAGGACAGCGTGCCGGTGGAGGACTTCATCGTCCGGCGGGCCGCTGCCTATCGCGCCTTCTACGAGCACCTGCCCATGCGCAGCGCTCCGGCCGGCAATGGTGGCCTGCGGGTGCACCGGCGCCTGCGCTACGGCGACCTCGCGCAGCTGAGCCTGCTCGATTGCCGCCAGTTCCGTCCGGCCAACCCCTGCGGCGTGGGCGAGTCACCGCGCTGCGAGGCGGCACTGGACCCGCGCATGAGCATGCTCGGGTCCGGCCAGGAGGCGTGGTTCGCACAGTCGATGGCGGCCGCGCGGGGCACGCGCTGGAATGTGGTGGTGCAGCAGCTGCTGATGGCGCAGCTGCGGCTGGACGGCGGCACCCCGCGCGAGCGGTTCTGGAACGATGCCTGGGATGGGTATCCTGCCGCGCGCAACCGGTTGCTGCAGGCGCTGCAGGCAGGCGGGCAGGGCAATGCGATCGTGCTGGGAGGCGACTGGCATTCCACGTTCGTCAACGATCTGAAGCTGGACTTCGATGCGGCCGATGCTCCCGTGGTGGCCACCGAGTTCATCGCCCCCGCCATCAGCAGTGGCGGAGACGACACACCGTATGGCCCTTACTACGGACCGTCGATTCCCCTGAATCCGCACATCCGCTATTTCGACGGCGACCGCCGTGGCTGGTGGAAGCTGCAGCTCAACCGGCAGGCCGTGGATGCGGAACTGCGCTTGGCCGACAGCGTGCTGCGTACCGATGCCGCGGTGCGGACCGCCGCGCGTTTCCAGGTCGCCCACGGCCGCCCGGGGGCGGTGCAGGTATAGCGGCTGCGTTCCGGGTTTCATCGCGCCCTGCCGGGTTTCGTCGCAAACCGTTTGCTCCCTCCGGGGCAGGGCGGCACTGTGGTCGCAGGCGGCAAGGGGCCGCTGCAAGGAGACCGTGATGAAGACCCTGTTCGCGCTGGGCGTGTGGTGCCTGCTGTTCGTGCTGTGCTGGCCGTTGGCGATCCTTGCCCTGATCGCCTGGCCGTTCGTGTGGCTGCTGAGCCTGCCGTTCCGCCTGGTCGGCATCACGTTCTCGGCGCTGTTCGCGTTCCTGCGCGCGCTGTTCATGCTGCCGGCACGCCTGCTGGGTGGCGGCCGCGGTCCGGTGGCTGCGTGATGACGCCGGCCATCGCGGTACTGGCATTGGCGCTCGCGGCGCCGGCCCCTGCCACGCCCGCGACACCGCCCTCCGCCTGGCTGGAACGCCAGCAGACCGCCGCTGCCGACGAAGCGGATGCTGCGGCGGCCAAGCTCGCCAAGCCTGACAGGCTCAAGGAACGCTGCAGGGTGGTGAAGGAATGGAAGGTGGGTGAAACCGTGGTGCAGCATCGCATCTGTGACGATGCACCGGAGCCGCCTACTGGAAAGGTGTAGCGCCGGGCCCATGCTCGGCTCCACATCAGAAGGCCAAACAAAAAAACCCCGCCGAGGCGGGGTTTTCCTGTCATGCCACCGGGCCGATCAATTGGCCTTGTGGATGGCGCGCTTGCTGACCGCCATCGCCGCGTCGTGGACCACTTCCGACAGCGACGGGTGGGCGTGGCAGATACGGGCCAGATCATCGGCCGAACCGCTGAACTCCATGGTCAGCACGCCTTCGTGCACCAGCTCGGACACGTTGGCGCCGACCAGGTGCATGCCGAGGATGCGATCAGTCTCGGCATGCGCCAGGATCTTCACGAAACCTGCCGGCTCGATCATTGCCACGGCACGGCCGTTGGCGGCGAACGGGAAGCTGCCAGCCTTGTACGGGATGCCTTCGGCCTTCAGCTGTGCTTCGGTCTTGCCCACCCAGGCCAGTTCCGGCTCGGTGTAGATGACCCACGGAATCGTGTCGAAGTTGACGTGACCCGGCAGGCCGGCGATCAGTTCGGCCACGGCGATGCCTTCCTCGAAGCCCTTGTGCGCCAGCATCGGGCCGCGCACGCAGTCGCCCACCGCCCAGACGCCATCGACGCCGGTGTGGCAATGCGCATCAACTTCGATCTGGCCACGCTCGTTGACCTTCACGCCGGTGCCTTCGGCCAGCAGGCCCTTGGTGGCAGCGCGACGGCCGACGGCCACCAGCAGCTTGTCCACGGTCAGGGTCTTCTCGCCTTCGCTGTCGGTGTAGGTGACAACGACTTCCTTCTTCTTGCCCTTGCCGGTGATCTCGGTCTTGGAGACCTTGGCGCCCAGGCGGATGTCCAGGCCCTGCTTCTTGAATTCCTTGGCCGCGGTCTTGGCGACTTCGGCGTCGGCGACGGCCAGGAACTCCGGCAGCGCCTCGAGGATGGTGACTTCAGCACCCAGGCGCTTCCACACGCTGCCCAGCTCCAGACCGATCACGCCGGCGCCGATCACCGCCAGGCGGTTCGGCACTTCGGTGAAGTCCAGGCCGCCGACGTTGTCGACGATGGTCTCGCCGTCGAACTTGGCGAACGGCAGTTCGATCGAATCCGAACCGGCGGCGATGATGACGTTGGTGCCCTTCAGCTCGACTTCCGAGCCGTCGTGCTGCTTCACCTTGACCACGTTGCCCGGCTGCAGTTCGCCGAAGCCGTAGTAGGTGGCGACCTTGTTGGCCTTGAACAGCATGGCGATGCCGCCGGTGAACTGCTTGACGATCTTGTCCTTGCGGCCAACCATCGCCTCGACGTCCATCTTGGCGTCCTTGAAGCTGATGCCGTGGTCGCCAAAGATGTGGCTCATGTTCCAGAACTGGCGCGAGGAATCCAGCAGCGCCTTGGACGGGATGCAGCCCACGCGCAGGCAGGTGCCGCCCAGCGCCGGCTTGCCATCCTTGCCCAGCGCTGCGTCGATGCAGGCGGTCTTCAGGCCCAGCTGGGCCGCGCGGATGGCAGCGTGGTAACCGGCCGGGCCCGCACCGATGACGACGACGTCGAATTGTTCAGCCATTGAATTAGTCCTTGATGCTTTACCGGAACCCCCTTCCGCGCGGGCGCGGAAGAGGGCGGGAGGTCTTACAGGCCGAACAGCATGCGGCCCGGGTTTTCCAGCTGGTTCTTGATGTCCACCAGGAACTGCACCGAGTCCTTGCCGTCGATGATGCGGTGGTCGTAGGACAGCGCCAGGTACATCATCGGCGCGATCACGACCTGGCCGTTCTGGGCGATCGGACGCTCCTTGATGGCGTGCATGCCCAGGATGGCGCTCTGCGGCGGGTTGATGATCGGCGTGGACAGCAGCGATCCGAAGGTGCCGCCGTTGGTCACGGTGAAGGTGCCGCCCTGCAGTTCTTCCAGGCTCAGCTTGCCGTCACGGGCCTTCTTGGCGTAGTCGGCGATGGTCTTCTCGATGTCAGCGAACGACATGCGCTCGACGTTGCGCAGCACCGGGGTCACCAGGCCCTTCTCGGTCGACACGGCGATGGAGATGTCCGAGTAGCCGTGGTAGATGATGTCGTCACCATCGATCGACGCGTTGACCAGCGGGAAGCGCTGCAGCGCGTTGGCGGCGGCCTTCACGAAGAAGCTCATGAAGCCCAGCTTGATGCCGTGGGCCTTGACGAACTCGTCCTGCAGTTCCTTGCGCGCGGCCGACACCTTGGACAGGTCGACTTCGTTGAAGGTGGTCAGCATGGCGGTGGAGTTCTTGGACTCCATCAGGCGTTCGGCGATGCGCTTGCGGATGCGGGTCATCGGCACGCGTTCTTCCGGACGTGCGCCACCGGCCTTGCCGGCGCCGCCGTTGCGGGCGAAGTTGACGATGTCTTCCTTGGTCACCGCGCCGCGACGGCCGGTGCCGTCCACGTCGGCCGGGTTCACGCCCTCGGTGATGGCGGTGAAGCGGGCACCCGGCGGCAGCGCATCGGCGGCCGACTTGGCTGCCGGGGCCGGAGCCGCGGCGGGAGCCGGAGCAGCGGCTGCGGCCGGAGCCGGGGCATCGGCCTTCTTCTCTTCAGCGGCCGGAGCCGGGGCAGCCGCCACGGCGCCTTCCTCGATGATCGCCACGACCTGGCTGGAGGTCACGGTGGCGCCCACGTCGAACTTGATCTCCTTCAGCACGCCATCGACCGGCGACGGCACTTCCAGGACGACCTTGTCGGTTTCCAGGTCAAGCAGGTTTTCGTCGCGCTTGACGGCGTCGCCCACCTTCTTGTGCCAGGTGGCGATGGTGCCGTCGGCGACGGATTCGGGCAGTACCGGGGCTTTGACTTCGGTGGCCATGCGGGAGCTTCCTGGTTTGTCTTCTAAATAAGGGGGAGGAGAGTTATTCAGCGACCTGGTCGTTGAACGGGTTGACCAGTGCGTCGGCAATCAGCTGCTGCTGCTCGCGGACATGGTCAGCCATGTGACCGGCAGCCGGCGACGCCGAACGTGCGCGACCGGCGTAATGCAGGTTCTGGCCCTCGGCCAGGCAGAACTGCAGGTGGTGGCGGATCTGGTACCACGCGCCCTGGTTCTGCGGTTCTTCCTGCGTCCACACCACGTCGGTGGCCTTGCCATACTTCTTCAGTTCGGCAGCCAGCAGCGCACGCGGGAACGGATACAGCTGCTCCACGCGGATGATCGCCACGTCGTCCTGGCCACGCTTGGTCTGGTCTTCCAGCAGGTCGTAGTAGACCTTGCCCGAGCACAGCACCACGCGCTTGACCTTCTTGGCGTCGGCATTGGCATCGCCGATCAGGTGCTGGAACTCGCCGTTGGCCAGCTCGTCCAGGGTCGACACCGCCAGCTTGTGGCGCAGCAGCGACTTCGGCGACATCACCACCAGCGGCTTGCGGGTGGTCATGTGCAGCTGGCGACGCAGCATGTGGAAGGCCTGGGCCGGGGTCGACGGCACGACCACCAGCATGTTCTCCAGCGCGCACAGCTGCAGGAAGCGCTCCAGGCGCGCCGAGCTGTGTTCCGGGCCTTGCCCTTCATAGCCATGCGGCAGCAGCAGGGTCAGGCCGGAAATGCGGCCCCACTTGGCTTCACCGGCGGCGATGAACTGATCGATCACCACCTGGGCGCCGTTGGCGAAGTCGCCGAACTGGCCTTCCCAGATGCACAGCGTGTTCGGATCGGTGGTGGAGAAGCCGTACTCGTAGGCCATCACCGCTTCTTCGCTCAGCAGCGAATCGATGACGGTGGCCTTCTCCGGCGAATCCACCAGCTGCCGCAGCGGCATGTAGTAGTTGTCGGTCTTCTGGTCGTGCAGGATCGCGTGGCGGTGCGTGAACGTACCGCGGCCGACGTCCTGGCCGACCAGGCGCAGTGCATGGCCTTCGTCCAGCAGGGTGGCGTAGGCCAGGTTTTCGGCAAAGCCCCAGTCGCCCGGAATCTCGCCAGCGGCCATCTTGCGGCGGTCGTCGTAGACCTTGGCCACGCGCGAGTGCAGCTGCACTTCGTCCGGGATGGTGTTGATCAGCTTGGCCAGCTCGACCAGCTTGTTCTTCTCGACCTTGGTCGAGACCGGGTCGGACAGCTTGCCTTCCAGCAGCTTCGGCCAATCGACGAACAGCGGGCTGCTTGGCGGAGTCTTCTCGACCTTGGCCAGTTCGGTGGTCACTTCGCCGGCGTCCAGCTTCTCGCGGTAGGCATCGACCATCGCCTTGCCGGCGCCGGCGGCGATCACGCCCGCCTTTTCCAGCTGCTCGGCATACATCTCGCGGGTGGTCGGGTGCTTGCGGATCACCTGGTACATCAGCGGCTGGGTGATCGCCGGCTCGTCGGCCTCGTTGTGGCCCCAACGGCGGTAGCACATCAGGTCGATGACCACGTCCTTGGCGAACTTCTGGCGGAACTCGAACGCCAGCTGCGCAGCGAACACCACCGCTTCCGGGTCATCTCCGTTCACGTGCAGCACCGGTGCGGCAATCATCTTCGCCACGTCGGTGGCATAGCGCGTGGAGCGCGTATCCAGCGGATTGGAGGTGGTGAAGCCGACCTGGTTGTTGACCACGATGTGCACGGTGCCGCCGACGGCGAAGCCGCGGGCCTGCGACATCTGGAACAGTTCCATGACCACGCCCTGGCCGGAGAAGGCCGCGTCGCCGTGGATCAGGATCGGCATGACCTGCTTGCGGGCGGTGTCCTTGCGGCGCTCCTGGCGCGAACGCACGGAACCGGCCACGACCGGGTCGGCGATTTCAAGGTGCGACGGGTTGAACGCCAGCGCCAGGTGGACCGGGCCACCCTCGGTGGCCACATCGGCGGAGAAGCCCATGTGGTACTTCACGTCGCCGGCCGAGGCGTGCTCGTCGTGCTCGAACTTGCCTTCGAACTCGTCGAACAGCTTGCGCGGGTTCTTGCCCAGGGTGTTGACCAGCACGTTCAGGCGGCCGCGGTGGGCCATGCCGATCACCACGTCCTTGACGCCGTCCTTGCCGGCGCTGCGGATGATGGTGTCCATCATCGGGATCAGCGCATCGCCGCCTTCCAGCGAGAAGCGCTTCTGGCCGACGTACTTGGTGTGCAGGTAGCGCTCCAGGCCTTCGGCCGCGGTCAGGCGCTCCAGGGTGCGGCGCTGGGTGTCAGCGTCCAGCTGGTAGTTGCCGCCGGCCAGTTCCAGCTTCTTGTAGATCCACTGGCGCTGCTCGACCTCGGCGATGTGCATGAACTCCGCACCGATCGAACCGGTGTAGGTCGCCTTAAGGCGCGCCAGCAGATCGCGCAGCTTCATGCGCGGCTGGCCGCCGACGCCACCGGTGCTGAACTCGCTGTTGAGGTCGGCATCGGACAGGCTGTGGAACGGCAGGCCCAGGTCCGGCGTATTGACCGGCGCAGCCAGGCCCAGCGGGTCCAGGCGGGCGTCCAGGTGGCCGCGCGAGCGGTAGGCGGTGATCAGACGACCGACATTGCGCTCACGCTCGTCGCCCGCACCTGCGCCGGTGCCGGCCTTCAGCGCATCCTTGGCCGCGTCCGCGATGTGGGAAATGACGGCCGAGTGCGGAATGTCACCTGCTTCGCGGCCCTTGAAGCCGTCGAAGTAGGTCTTCCATTTGGGATCGACACTGTCCGGGGAGACGAGGTACTGCTCGTACAGGTCCTCGACATAGGAGGCGTTGCCGCCGGCGAGTTGCGAAGATTGCGCAAACTGCTTCAGTAGATTGTCCACGATGGAGGGTGTTGATTCGCTTTGTGGGGTATGGCTTAAGAAGGACCCGGCAGGAAGATGAATAGCCCTGCGCAGGCGCGTTCAAACAGCCAAATTGTACCCCCATCCGGACACGAAGGGGCATCGCGGAGGCCATCGTGCGTCCCCCGGTGCCGCTTCCAGACAGGTTGAACCCGACCGTCGCGCTCAGAGGCCGAGCGCGCGGAGTTCGCTGCAATCGCGCGAACGGTCCCAGACGCGCTGCAATTGCTGCTCGAACTGCCGCGAACGTGCCGGCAGCGCGGTGCCGGCCTCGCCGTCGAGGCGATGGCCGATCAGACGAAAGTAGAAGTCGCCCCTGTCATTGATCAGGCAGGCGGACGCCAGTGCCCGGTCGACCGGATCGGCCACCTCGCGGAACAGGATCACGCTGGGCAGCCGCTGTGCCATCGCCAGCAGCGGCGCGCCGGCACGGCCAATGGCTGCCGCGTCATGCACGATCACCCGCAGCTGCTTGTCGTGGCGGGCACTGGCGAAGCGGCGCAGGGCGGCCTGTACCGGGCCGGCAGCGAGCAGGCCCGGGTCCAGCAGGTGGCTGTGCAGCCACACCTGGCGACGGGCACGGTGGAGGAGGGCGGTGGTGGCGGCCACGGCCTCGGCGTGGCTGTTGATCGCGCTGGCCGCGTCCAGCCGGCGGCGCATCTGCTGGTGCCCCAGGCCGGCCTCCTCGAAGACCTCGCCCTCAGGCAGGAAGCCCTGCCGCGCGTAGAAGTCGCGGGCGGGCAGCTGTGCGTGCAGATGCAGCTCGGCCAGGCCGAGGCCATGGCCGGCCTCGACCAGGGCCTCGAGCAGGGCTTCACCGATGCCCTGGCTGCGGTGGCTCGCCAGCACCGCCATGCGGCCGACGCGGCCATCAGGTGTGAGCCGGCCAGTGCCGACCGGCGTGCCGTCGGCATCCAGCGCCAGTACATGGGCGCTGACCGGGTCCATCGCGTCGCGCTCCAGTTCGCTGGCAATGCCCTGCTCCTGCACGAACACCTGCTGGCGCACAGCGTGGATGGCGCCATGCGCATCGGCATGACCTACCTGATGGACGCGGATCGAGGGCATGACTCAGGCGCGACCGGCGTCGTCTTCTTCGTCGTCTTCGAAGTTGACGATGACCTCGATGCCATCGTCATGCACGGTCACCACGTGGACATCGTCGGACACGGCGTCGTCATCGATCACCTCCACCTGGTCGCGGCCTTCGACCACCTCACCGAGGACGCCTTCATCCTCGCCCTCGTCGTCGGCGCCATACAGCTCGCTGGGGTCGATCAGCTGGAACACGCCGCCGACCAGCAGCTGCTGGACCACCGCGCGGCCCTTGTCCGACAGTCCGCGATAGGCGGCCGCGTCGAGCTGCTCGGCACCGGCCAGGCGCTGCGCATCCTTCACCGGCAGCGCGAAGTCCTGGCCGCTGACGTACAGGCTGGCGCCCCGCTTGGCCCGGCGCCAGGCCAGGCGGGCCCAGGGGTGGCGTTGCAGCAGAAGGCCGGACTGCAGGGCGGCGACCACCTCTTCCTGTTCCGGCGCGGCCTGGTGGGCCATCACTTCGCCGGCGGCGCGGTAGGTGGTGATGAAGCGGCCGAACCAGTCGCCCAGCTTGTCCGGGTCGTTCATGCGGATGGCGTTGAGGGCGGTGATCACCCGTGCCATCGCCACCGTGTCGATCTCGTTCGGATCGGCCGGCAGCTTCAGGTCGGGGTCCTGGTAGCGGATGTTCTCGTCGGCATCGGCGATCAGGGTGTCCAGGTAGTCACTGATGAGTTCGGCCGAGGACGGCGCGCGCATGCCGAAGGAGAACGTCAGGCAGGGGTCTTCGGCGACGCCATGGTGCGGCACGTTCGGCGGCAGGTACAGCATGTCGCCCGGCGCCAGCACCCAGTCGTGGGTGGGCTTGAACACCTCCAGCAGCTTCAGTTCCACGTCCGGACGGAACCCCAGCGGCGGGCGCCGGCCCTTGATCGACTCGCTGGCGTCGATCTGCCAGCGACGATGGCCCTGGGCCTGCAGCAGGAACACGTCGTACTGGTCGACGTGGGCACCGACCGAGCCGCCGGTGGCGGCGAAGCTGATCATGACGTCGTCCATGCGCCAGCGCGGGAGGAAGCGGAAGTGCTCGATCAGCGCGCGCACGTCCGGGTCCCACTTGTCCACGTCCTGCACCAGCAGGGTCCAGTCGTGGTCGGGCAGGGCGGGGAATACGTCTTCCTGGAACGGGCCGGTACGTACGCGCCAGCCGTCCTGGCGCTTGTCGTGCTCGATCAGGCGTGCCAGCACGCCTTCTTCGCAGGCCAGCCCGGCCAGGTCTTCCGGCTGCACCGGAGACTGGAAATCAGCGAAGGCGTTGCGGATCAGCAGCGGACGCTTCTGCCAGAAATCGCGCAGGAACACGGCCGGGGACATGCCCAGCGGCTGGCCGGGACGGGCGGTGACTTCGATGAGCGGGGCGGAGGACTTGCGGGCGGCCATGGGGGAATCCTTGCAGCGGAAAGCGGGAGGGCGGCGCGGCGTGCCGCCAAGGCGTCCATTGTCCGACGTTCGTTGGGATTGCGCACGTGCGGTGGTTTGTCGCGGGGTGTCCGGCCAACGGCGGAGCCCCTCGTGGTGGGGTCCGGGTTGGTCGCTGAAAGCCAACGCCGTGCTTGGCCGGACGGGTGGGCTGCGCGGGGGACGCTGCAAGTACGTTCCTGTAAGCTTGGCCGCCGCATCCATGCGGCGGACACCCCCGCGCAGCCCACCCGCCCGGCCCCTGACAGTTTCCTGCGGGGTCCGCCACGGAATGGAAGAAGAAAATCAAAGGCGACAGCGGGTCGCGCGCTGCGCTTGCTCGGCCCTGCAGAATCCAAAAAACCAAAGAGGGACGCGGCAAAGCCGCGTCCCTCCTTCACATTCCGTCCCGACAACAAATGCGCTTCGATCCGTCACCGGGATGCTGTCAGAGGTGGGGCGGATTGGGTTCGCGGGGGTGTCCGCGGCATGGATGCCGCGGCCAAGCCCCCAGGGACGGGTTCACGGCGTCCCCCGCGAACCCAACCCGCCCCGCCCAACTCCCAGCAATCCAGAGCCTGGACCGCTGTTGCTGTTGCTGTTGCCTTGGCAGTACACGCCTGCCGCAGGCAGCGCCGCGGCCGCCGCCGCAAAGAAAACCCCTCAGATCTTCTTCGCCAGCGCCTCGGCCAGACCGGTATAGCTGCCCGGGGTCATCTCAAGCAGCCGCTGCTTCGCATCCGCCGGCAGCTCCAGCCCCTGTACGAACGCCCGCATCGACTCGGCGGTGATGCCCTGGCCGCGGGTCAGTGCCTTCAGCTGCTCGTACGGGTTCGGCAGGCCGTGGCGGCGCATCACCGTCTGCACCGCTTCGGCCAGCACTTCCCACGCCGCATCCAGGTCGGCATCCAGGCGCTGCGGATTCACCTCCAGCTTGCCCAGTCCCTTGGCCAGCGAGTCCAGCGCCACCTGGCTGTGGCCGAAGGCGGTACCCAGCGCCCGCAACACGGTGGAGTCGGTCAGGTCGCGCTGCCAGCGGCTGATCGGCAGCTTCGCGCTGAAATGCTCGAACAGCGCGTTGGCGATGCCGAAGTTGCCTTCGGCATTTTCGAAATCGATCGGGTTGACCTTGTGCGGCATGGTCGACGAGCCGACTTCGCCTTCCTTCAGGCGCTGCTTGAAGTAGCCCAGCGAGATGTAGCCCCAGATGTCGCGGGCCAGGTCGATCAGGATGATGTTGGCGCGGCGGGCGGCATCGCCGATTTCGGCGACGTTGTCGTGCGGCTCGATCTGCGTGGTGTACGGGTTGAACACCAGGCCCAGCCCGGTCACGAAGCGTTCGGCGAAGGCCGGCCAGTCCACGTCCGGGTAGCTGGCGACGTGCGCGTTGTAGTTGCCGACCGCACCGTTGATCTTGCCGGTCAGCTCGACCGCGGCGATCTGGCGGCGCTGACGCTCCAGGCGCGCCACCACGTTCGCCAGCTCCTTGCCCAGGGTGGTCGGCGAAGCGGTCTGGCCGTGCGTACGCGACAGCATCGGCTGCGCGGCCTGGGCGTGGGCCAGGCCACGCAGGGTGGCGGCGATGCCGTCGAGCGTCGGCAGCAGCACCTCGCGGCGCGCCTGCTCGAGCATCAGGCCGTAGCTGAGGTTGTTGATGTCCTCACTGGTGCAGGCGAAATGCACGAACTCCAGTGCCGGCGCCAGCTCGGCGTCGTCCTTCAGCTGCTCCTTGATGAAGTACTCCACCGCCTTGACGTCATGGTTGGTGGTGCGCTCGATCTCCTTCACCCGGGCGGCATGGGCGGGGCTGAAACCGCTGGCCAGCGCGCGCAGACGGGCGGTGGCGGCTTCGGAGAACGCTGCAAGCTCGACGATGCCTGGCTCGGCGGCCAGCGCCAGCAGCCACTCCACCTCGACCGTGACGCGGGCCTTGATCAGGCCGTACTCGGAGAAGATCGGGCGCAGGGCATCGACCTTGCCGGCGTAGCGGCCATCGAGCGGGGACAGGGCGAGCAGGGCGGAATCGGACATGTCGGCAGGGCGGGAGCGAGCGGCGGGGCCGATATTCTACGACGCGTGGCCTTCGCATGCTTGGCAGCACCGGGCCACGCCGGGCGCAGGGAGGCTGCGCGCTGTCCTCGCCCGGCCGGGCCCGGCGCTCCCGATGGGCAACGGTGCCGCAGATGAAACGATCCGGCCCGCTTCCGTCATGCCATGCAACGGGCAAGAGAGTATCGTGATTGCCGCCGCCAGCCCGGGAAGCGACACCCTGCCAGCCGCCGCTTCCCTTTCCCCAACTGAAGTAGTGCGGAGTCGATGCAATGAGCAAAGCTGCAAGCAAGGGTGCCTCCCGGGCGTTCCGGATCGAACACGACAGCATGGGCGAGCTGCAGGTGCCTGCCGATGCCCTGTGGGGCGCGCAGACCCAGCGCGCCGTGCAGAATTTCCCGGTGTCCGGCCAGCGCATGCCGCGCGGGTTCATCCGTGCGCTGGGTCTGGTCAAGGGCGCCGCTGCCGGCGTCAACGCCGAACTGGGCCACCTGCCCAGGAACGTGGCCAAGGCGATCCAGGCCGCCGCCGCGGAAGTGGCGGCGGGCGACTGGGACGCGCATTTCCCCATCGATGTCTACCAGACCGGTTCGGGTACGTCCTCGAACATGAATGCCAACGAGGTCATCGCGACCCTGGCCAACCGCGCCGGCAAGGCCGGCAAGACCACGGTCCATCCCAACGACCACGTCAACCAGGGGCAGAGCTCCAATGACGTGATCCCGACCGCGCTGCGCGTCTCGGCGGTGCTGGCGGCGCACGAACAGCTGCTGCCCGCGCTGGCGCATCTGCGCAGGACCATCGACAGGAAGGGCCGCAGCCTGCGCAAGGTGGTCAAGACCGGCCGTACCCACCTGATGGACGCCATGCCGCTGACCTTCGAGCAGGAGTTCGGTGCCTGGTCGGCACAGCTGGCATCGGCACAGGCGCGCATCGAGGACAGCCTCAAGCGCGTCCGCCGGCTGCCGCTGGGCGGCACCGCCATCGGTACCGGCATCAATGCCGATCCGCGTTTCGGCGCTCAGGTGGCCAAGGCCCTCAAGCAGCACTCGGGTTTCAAGTTCGACAGTGCCGACAACAAGTTTGAAGGCCTGGCCGCGCAGGACGATGCGGTGGAGCTGTCCGGCCAGCTTAATGCGCTGGCGGTGGCGCTGATCAAGATCGCCAACGATCTGCGCTGGATGAATGCCGGGCCGCTGGCGGGGCTGGGCGAGATCGAACTGCCGGCCCTGCAGCCGGGCAGCTCGATCATGCCGGGCAAGGTCAATCCGGTGATTCCGGAGGCGACGGTGATGGCCTGCGCGCAGGTGATCGGTCACCACACGGCGATCACGGTGGCCGGGCAGACCGGCAATTTCCAGCTCAATGTGACCCTGCCGCTGATCGCGGTGAACCTGCTCGAAGGCATCGGCCTGCTGGCCAACGTGTCGACGCTGCTGGCCGACAGCGCCATCGCAGGCCTGAAGGTGCGCGAGGATCGCGTGGCGGAGGCGCTGGCGCGCAACCCGATCCTGGTCACTGCGCTGAACCCGATCATCGGCTATGAGAAGGCCGCGGCAATCGCCAAGCGCGCCTACAAGGAACAGCGGCCGGTGCTGGAGGTGGCGCTGGAGGACAGCGGCCTGGGCGAAGCGGAACTGCGGCGACTGCTGGATCCGACGGCGCTGACCGCTGGCGGCATCCATGCGGGAGGCGGTGGCGGCGGTTGATCTGCCGAGCAGGCTTGCCGGGCCAATGAGAAACGCCGCCCTCGGGCGGCGTTTGCGTTCAGCGACGGTCGGCGACGATGTTGTCGAAGGTCTCGGTGTAGTCCTTGAACTCGGGGATGCGCTGGATCAGGTCGCCTGGAATGACGTCCATGCCCTCCGGCGGCTGGATCTTCACCGGCTGCATGTTCGGATCGGCCGGGGCGGCCACCAGCGTGTTCTGGCGCAGTACCTGCAGCTTGCCGAACATCGTCTGCAGCATCTGTTTCTGCGCATCGTCCAGCGGAATCTGGATCTCGTCCATCTTCATCGTGCCGTCGGCCAGGATGATGATGTTCGGTGCCGGTGGACGGCGCACGGTCACCATGCCTTCGCTCACGGAGATCTTGGGCTTGCCACGCTCTGCGCGGTGGTTGCGGTAATCCTGGTCGCAGCCGGCCAGGCCCAGGCAGAACAGGGCAGCCAGCAGCAGAAACAGCTTCTTCATGACGATTCGATCGGGGGCATCCGGGGTGCCCATTGTAAGCCCGGTGGCGGCAGCGGGGACCCGCTGCCGGCCGGCTGCGCTGAAGTGTCTCAGTTGGAGAAGGTGACCGAGCTGTCCTTCCCGCAGTCGTCGACGTCGCTCTGGTCCATGCTGGCGTAGGGCTTGAAGGCCGGCAGTTCGCGGGCAAGCGCCTGCTGGCTGGCCAGCATCGCCGGCAGGCGGTCGCAGATGCGCTTGGCCTGCGCTTCGATCTTGGCGGCCTCGGCGTTGATCCGCTTCTCCACGCCTTCGCTGTCACCGCTGAAGATACCCTTGAGCGCTTCACCGGCAGCGCTGGCACCGAGCTTGGCACCGGCCAGGCCGACATTCATCCCGTCCGTCGCGATGGCGACCACGTGACCGCGGTACTCCAGCAGCTGGCGGCGCTGCGCGTCGTTGGTCGGCACATCCTTGCCGCCGATCAGCAGATGTCCATCCGGCGTGATCTCCGCGCGCGGCTGATTGTCGGCGGAGATCTTGATGTTGCCCTCAGTGATCTCCCTGCGGGCCTCATCCATGGCTTCCTGGACTTTTCTGCCAACGCCGCTGGAGGTTTCGGCGACGCTCTTGCCGACACTGGTGTCGGGCGCGGAAGACGTGCCACCGCAGGCGATCAGCGGCAGGCACAGCAGGGTGGCAGGCAGCAGGCGCATCAGGTTCATGGCATTCCCCTCGAATCGGTGGGTTGGGATTTACTTGTTGCGGGGCAGGGTGACCCTGCCGCTGACGTTGCGGTGCACGACGTCGCCGCTGCCGCTGTGATCGACGGTCAGGTTGCCGCGCACGCCATCGACGTCGACGTCGCCGGAGCCATGGCTGCGCACGTGCACATCGCCGCCGATGTCACCCAGGTCGATGCCCCCCGAGCCCACCACGCCGATCTGGACGCTGCCCTGCACGCGCTTGAAGTCGACGTCGCCCGATCCGACCGTGTCCAGGCGTGCGTTGCCACGCACGTCGCTGATCGTGAGGTCGCCGGAGCCGACCGTGCCGACGATCGCGTCGCCCCCGATGTTGCGCGCCTTGACGTCACCCGAGCCGAGCGACAGCAGGTTCAGTGCGCTGCCACCGTCGATCTCCAGGTCGCCGGAGCCGACGGAGGCATGGATGGTGCCGCGGGTGCCGCGCGCAACGGCGTCGCCGGAGCCGACATCCACACTCAGTGACTGCGCGTTGTCGATGCTGGCATCGCCGGAGCCGACCTTGAACTGCAGCGGCAGGTTGTCCGGCACGCTGCCGCGGATGTCCAGCCAGGCGTAGAAGTTGCCCAGGTTCAGGCCGGCACGGCTTGCGCGGCGCAGGCTGACCACCAGCTTGTCGCCTTCCCGGCGCTGGTCCAGCACCAGCTGGTCCAGCAGATCCTGGCTGGACGCGCAGGCACGGCCGTCGAGCTGACCGCCTCCACTGCGGGCGGTCACCTTCAGATCGAACTGGTTCACCTCGAACACCACCGCCTTGGCACCGGCCGCGTCCAGCTTCAACGTGCGTGCAGCGGTGAACTTGCAGTTGGGTGCATCGGCGGCCAGGGCCGACAGCGGCATCAGCAACAACGCGGTACAGGCGAGCAGGGAACGCATGGGTGGTGGCTCCGGTAAGGGGTCAGATTTCGCCGGCGCGGCGGCGCAGGCGGATGGCAAGGAAGATGAAAAGCGCGCCGAACGCAGCGCCGATCCACAGTCCCGGCATCGCCAGCGACTTCAGCTGCGCGACCGGGCCCATCAGCGCGGTGACCGATTCCAGGTCCGCACGCGAGTCCTGCAGGCCGGTGCGGTAGATCAGGTCCATGCCGGGCACGCCACTGAGCAGCAGGCGACCGACGACGTTCTGCCAGAACCAGCCGCTGGTGAGCCCGAACAGGGTCATGACCTTGGTGGTGGAGACGATGATCCCAGCGAACAGCGGCAGCATCACCGCCCACAGGAACGGCTTGGACTTGGCCCAGGCCGAGCACAGCAGCAGCCAGCCGGCGGTAGGCAGCGCCCACAGGACGTAGACCGGAACCCAGGACAGGTGGCCGGCGGCCAGGGTCAGCGGGCTGGCCGGTCCCCAGATCAGGTTCATCGGGCTGCCACCGTGCAGCGCGGCCACCAGGCTGATGATGGCGAGGAAGCCGAACATGGTCAGGATGCCCGCGACCACTGCGATCAGCGGGGCGATCACCAGCGCGCTGATCACCTTGGAAAGCACGGTCTGGGTATCGGACAGTGGCAGCGATTTCCAGAACAGGATGCTGCGGTCGCGGCGGTCGTCATACAGCGCGCCAAGGCAGTAGAAGAACATCACGAACGCCAGCACCAGGAATGGCCAGGCCGAACTGAGCACCAGGGTCAGGTCGAGGCCGTTGCCCAGGTCGGCCATGTCCTTGGCACTGATGTTGCGGGTCAGCAGCGCCAGGTCCAGGCCGTTGATGTTCACGTCCTCGCCATCGATGTGCAGATTGCCGTCGCGCGCAGCCCGATGCAGGGCGAACAGGCCGAAGGCGATGCCCACACCGCTCATCAGCAGCGACACCACGCCGGCGATCACCGGCGCATAGAGGAACCCGCCACGGTTCTCCCAGTATTCACGCTTGAGCAGCCAGCGCAGCGTGCCGGCGGGGCCGACGGGATGATTGACGGCGTTCATGCGTAGGTCCCCTTCATGACAGCGACGAACAGATCAGCCAGGCCCGGGCTGCGGGTCTCGCCAAGGGAGGTGAGCTGGTCACGCGGCACGCCGTCATACAGCAGCACGGTCTTGCCGAAAGCCAGGGCGCGCTCGTCGATCGGCTTGAGCGCACGCGCGGTATCGAGCTGCTCGGCGTTGACCAGCAGCTCGGTGTAGCGTTGGCCGACATCGTCCATCTCTGCGTCGAGCACGATGCGGCCGTCGCGGATGAACATGACGTCGCTGAGGATGTGCTCGATCTCTTCGACCTGGTGGGTGGTGACGATGATCGTCTTCTGCTCGTCGAAGTAGTCCTCCAGCAGGCGCTGGTAGAACTCCTTGCGGTACAGGATGTCCAGGCCCAGGGTCGGCTCGTCGAGCACCAGCACGCGGGCGTCGATGGCCATCACCAGGGCCAGGTGCAGCTGCACGATCATGCCTTTGGACAGTTCGCGCACGCGCTGCTTCGGCTGCAGCTTGGTGTTGGCCAGGAAGCGCTCGCAGCGGGCGCGATCGAAGCGTGGATGCACGCCGGCGACGAAGTCGATGGCCTCGCGCACCTTCAGCCAGCGGGGCAGCACCGCGACGTCGGCGATGAAGCAGATGTCCTTCATCAGCTCATCCCGATGCAGGCGCGGGTCGCGGCCGAGCACGCTGAGGTCGCCTTCCACCGTGGTCAGGCCGAGGATGGCCTTCAACGCGGTAGTCTTGCCGGCACCGTTGGGTCCGATCAGGCCGATGATCCGGCCCGCCGGAATGGTGAAGCTGGCATTGTCGAGCGCGACCGTGCTCTTGTAGGCCTTGCGCAGGCCGCGGGCGGTGATGACCGCGTCGCTTGCAGCGGTACTGGTGAGGCTGGCATTCATCAGACTTTCCCCTGGGTCAGCAATTCGTCGAGGCTCAGCCCCAGGCGCTGGATGCGCTCCAGGACGGCCGGCCATTCTTCATTGAGGAAGCGCTCGCGCTCGCTGCTGCGCAGCTGCGTGGCCGCCTGCTCGGTCATGAACATGCCCAGGCCCCGGCGCTTCTCGACCAGGCCTTCGTCAGCCAGTTCCTGGTAGGCGCGCGAAACGGTGATGGGGTTGAGCTGGTAGTCGGCGGCCACCTGGCGCACCGAAGGCAGGGCGTCGCCCGGCTTGAGGATTCCGTCGAGCATCATGGCGATCACGCGCTCCTTCAGCTGGCGGTAGATGGGAGCGCCGTCGCTCCACTGGATGTCGCTCATGGTCAGCTCCGTGGGGTCAGCGGCTGTGCGAACGAGAAATACGGCATGGACAGGGAGCTGTGCAGCCGACGCGGGGGGGAGGGTGAAGCTTCCGGCGTCCCGGCCGTGGGAGTGGGCGCGTCCTGCGGGGTATCGGACAGAGAGGGGGCGGTGGGCGCGCGTGGCGAGGCCAGCCACGCCATCACCAGCAGGGTCGAAACGGCGGTGATCGCGGGAGCGGTGACGTTGCGATGCATCCGGGTGTTCATGGCATACCCCCTGTCTCAGGTGACTGGTGTTGTATGCAACTATAACACCGGCACGCCGACGTGCAACCCCCGACATGACCCAACTGATGGCAGGGGGTGTCATGGCATAGACGCAATTCTGCAAGTCATTGATTTGAATGCGGAATGATGCTCGGTGGGCGCAGGCCGTCGCGTCGCTTCCATTCAGCTGCGTCCATGCTATGTCAAGCACCGGCCAGCTTCTGGCTCCGGCTGCGTTGCCGCCAATCCGCGCAAAGCGCCGGGGCGGTCGCGCGGCCGGGTGCCCCCGGGGCCGGTGCTATAGTTCGGCCGATTCCCGGCCGCTCCCGGCCGGGCCCTGTGAATGGCCACCGCGGACCGCTCCGATGCCCCTGCCGACCGTCTTCCCGTGCCGCCTGCGCGGTCTTTCCCTGCTGACCCTGCTGGCTGGGCTGGCCCTTCCCGGCCTCACCCTGGCCGCCGATCTGCTGGATGTGGACTACCGGCCCCTGGCCGGCAAGCAGCAGGTCAACCTGCAGCAGCGCTATCACGGCCAGGTGCTGCTGGTGGTCAATACCGCCAGCAAGTGCGGGTACACGCCGCAGTACGAAGGCCTGGAAGCGCTGCAGCAGCGCTATGCACGCCGCGGGTTCGCGGTCCTCGGCTTCCCGTCCAACGATTTCAAGGGCCAGGAACCCGGTGACGAAGCGCAGATCCAGGAATTCTGCACGCTGACCTATGGCGTGAAGTTCCCGATGTTCGAGAAGGTCCACGTGGTCGGCGCGCAGGCCACCCCGCTGTACCAGCGCCTGACCGCGGCAACCGGCGTGGCGCCGGGCTGGAACTTCCACAAGTACCTGGTCGGCCGCGACGGCAGGGTCATCGCCCAGTTCGCCAGCAAGGTCACGCCGGATGATCCGCAGCTGATCGCGGCCATCGACAAGGCACTGGCCGCGCCCGCCGCCACGCGTTGATATCCGGCACGGATGCCTCGACATCGACGGCATGCGTGCGACAATGCTTCTTTTCGCGCCGACGTCGGCGCCCAGTCACTTCCAGGAATGCAGCGAATGAAGATGGGAATGCGCGGCGCAGCGGCGTCGGTTCTGATTCTGGCGATGGGCACTTCGGGTGTCGCTCTGTCGCAACAACCGGCGGCCCCCGCAGCCGCCAAGGAGACCGCAACCTTGAATTCCCCCAAGCAGAAGCTCGGTTACGCCATCGGCCTGGATGTCGCCAAGTCGTTCACCCCGATCGCCGATGAAATCGACGTCGCTGCCCTGCGCACGGCCGTGGAGCGTTCGTTCGAAGGCCTGCAGCCGCAGATCACCCAGGAGCAGGCCAAGGCCACCGATGCCGCCCTGCGCCAGGTCGTGATGGCCCGCAGCGGCCAGCAGGTGCCGGGCGTTGCGCCGGGCTCGCAGCCGCCGAAGGTCGATCGGGTGAAGGTCGCACAGATGATCGGTTCCTACTCGGTGGGTCCGTCGCTGGCACAGCTGAAGGACGACATTGACGTTGCGTCGCTGTTTGACGCAATCAGCACTGGCCTGAGCAAGGGCCAGCCGAAGATGACCGAGGCTGACGCCACGGCCACCATCCAGGCGTTCATGGGCACCAAGCAGGCCGAAATGCAGGCCAAGGCCGCCCAGGCTGCACAGACCAACCGTCAGGAAGGCAATGCATTCCTGGCCAAGAACAAGACCCAGCCGGGCGTGGTGACCACGGCCTCTGGGCTGCAGTACCAGGTGATCCGCCCGGGCAGCGGCGAGCGTCCGCTGCCGACCAGCAAGGTGCGCGTGAACTACGAAGGCAAGCTGCTCGACGGCACCGTCTTTGACAGCTCCGCCAGCCGTGGCCCGGCCGAGTTCGGCCTGGACCAGGTGATCAAGGGCTGGACCGAAGGCGTCGCGCTGATGCCGGTCGGCTCCAAGTACCGCTTCTGGATCCCGGGCGAGCTGGCCTACGGTGAGAACGGCACCCCGGGCGGCCCGATCGGTCCGAACGCCACGCTGACCTTCGACGTCGAACTGCTGGGCGTCCTGCCGTAAGCCACCACGGAGCCTGCACGGACATGCGCGTTGCGATTTTCGGTACCGGTTACGTCGGCCTGGTGACGGGCACCTGCCTGGCCGATGTCGGCCACCAGGTGATCTGCGTCGATATCGACCAGGGCAAGGTCGATGGCCTGAACCAGGGCATCATCCCGATCTATGAGCCGGGCCTGGAGCCGATGGTGAAGGCCAACCACGCTGCGGCGCGGCTGGCGTTCACCACTGATGCGGCCGCGGCGATCGCGCATGGCCAGGTGGTGTTCATCGCCGTGGGCACACCGCCGGACGAGGATGGCAGCGCCGACCTGCAGTACGTGCTGGCCGTGGCCCGCACCATCGGCCGGCACATGAGCGTGCCGACCGTGGTGGTCAACAAGTCGACGGTGCCGGTCGGCACCGCCGACAAGGTCCGTGCAGCGATCACCGACGAACTCGCGGCGCGCGGCGCCGACATCGCCTTCGATGTGGTCTCCAACCCGGAGTTCCTGAAGGAAGGCGACGCGGTCGCCGACTGCATGCGACCGGACCGCATCATCATCGGTGCCACCAGCGACGAGTCGGTGGCGGTGATGCGTCGCCTGTATGCACCGTTCAACCGCAACCACGACCGCGTGGTGGAGATGGACGTACGCTCGGCCGAGCTGACCAAGTACGCCGCCAACGCGATGCTGGCGACCAAGATTTCGTTCATGAACGAGATTGCCAACATTGCCGAGCGTGTCGGCGCCGACGTCGAGCAGGTCCGCCAGGGGATCGGCTCGGACCCGCGCATCGGCTGGCATTTCATCTATCCGGGCGCCGGTTACGGTGGCTCGTGTTTCCCCAAGGATGTGCAGGCGCTGGCCCGCACCGCCCAGCAGAGCGGCCTGGAGCCGAAGCTGCTGAACGCGGTGGAAGCGGTCAACGATGCGCAGAAGGGCCACCTGTTCGCCCTGGTCCAGCGCCACTACGACAAGGGCGAGGACGAGGGCGTGCGCGGCAGGACGTTCGCCGTGTGGGGGCTGGCCTTCAAGCCGAATACCGACGACATGCGCGAGGCCTCCAGCCGCCGCCTGCTGGCGCAGCTGTGGGAGGGTGGGGCGACCGTACGTGCGTTCGACCCCGAAGCCATGCACGAAGCGCAGCGCATCTTCGGTGAGCGCGATGATCTGGTGTTCTGTGACAGCGCCGATGACGCGCTGCAGGGCGCCGATGCGTTGATCGTGGTGACCGAATGGAAGCAGTTCCGCAGCCCTGATTTTTCGATGCTGCGCGAACGGCTGAAGGACGCGGTCGTGTTCGACGGCCGCAACCTGTACGACCCCGCCGAGGTCGAAGCGGCGGGCCTGGCGTACTACGGCATCGGCCGGGGGCGTTCACTGCATGTCTGAGCTGCCGACCGAACGCGAGCAGGCGCTGGAAGCGCGCCTGGTCGAGCTGGAGATGCGTGTGTCCTTCCAGGAACACGCGCTGGCCGAACTGAGCGACGCACTGGCCGATGCCCGGATGCAGGGCACCCGCAACGCCGATGTGCTGCGCGTGCTGCTGGAAGACCTGGGCAAGGTCCGCAACGCACTGAATTCCTCCGATCCGGCGAGCGAACCGCCGCCGCCGCACTACTGATCCATACCCTTATCTATGAGCGATACCCTCCGCGACCAGTTGCTGGGCCTGGGCTTCAAGCCCGCGCCCAAGCCCGAGCGCAAGAATGATGGCCCCCGCCGTGATGGCCGCCCGCAGGGCAAGGGCGGCAACGGCAATGGAAAGCCACAGGGCGCAGGCAAGGGCGAGCACACGCCCGGTGAGCGTCGCGGTCCCGGTGGTGCGCCGGGCAAGCCGGGGCAGCACCGTGGACAGGGCCCGCGCAGGCCGCGCAGTGCCGAGGAGATGGATCTGGCCAAGGCCTATGCCATCCGTGCCCAGAAGGAGAAGGAAGAGCGCATCGAAGCCGAGCGCCTGAAGCAGGAGGAAGCGCGCCAGCGCCGCGAGGCGAAGGCGAAGCTGGAAGAACTGCTGAAGGACAAGGGCCTGAATGACGAGGCGGCCGACATCGCGCGGCACTTCCCGTATGGCGGCAAGATCAAGCGGATCTATGTCACCGCGGCACAGCTGACCGCGCTCAATGCCGGCGAGCTGGGCGTGGTGCAGCTCAATGGCCGCTATCTGCTGGTCACCGCCGAGGTGCTGAACCAGGCCGAAGCCGTGTTCGCGGCCTCGGTGGCGCTGAAGGTCGATCCGGATGCCCCGGCCGAGGATGATCCCTACGCCGATCCGCAGTACCAGGTGCCGGATGACCTGGTCTGGTAAGCCTGCACCGCAGTGATCGGAAACGCCGGGCAATGCCCGGCGTTGCTGTTTCTGCGCGGTCTATTCGGGATCGTAGTCGAGGTTGGATGCGAGCCAGCGCTCGGCCTGGGCGCGATCCACGCCCTTGCGCCGCGCGTAGTCGCCCACCTGTTCGCGGCTGAGGCGGCCGACCACGAAGTACTGGCTCTGTGGATGGCTGAAGTAGTAGCCGGAGACGGCCGCGGTGGGCAGCATCGCGAAGCTCTCGGTCAGCGTCATGCCCGCGTTGGCTTCCGCCTGCAGCAGATCGAACAGGCGGCGCTTCTCGCTGTGCTCCGGGCACGCTGGATAGCCGGGGGCGGGCCGGATGCCGCGATACTTCTCGTCGATCAGCGCATCGTTGTCCAGCGCTTCGGTGCGGTCATAGCCCCAGAACTCGGTGCGCACCCGCTGGTGCAGGCGTTCGGCCAGTGCTTCGGCGAAGCGGTCGGCCAGGGCCTTGAGCAGGATCGCGTTGTAATCGTCGTGCTCGGCTTCAAAGCGCGCGACATGGGCATCGATACCGATACCGGCGGTGACCGCGAACGCACCGATCCAGTCCTGTCGCCCGCTGTCGGCCGGTGCGATGAAATCGGCCAGGCAGAAGTCGGGGCGCTCGGCCGGCTTGTCGACCTGCTGGCGAAGGAAGCGCAGGGTGGTCTCGCCCTGTGGATGCTGCACGCGGACATCGTCACCGACACTGTTGGCCGGCCACAGGCCGAACACCGCCTTGGCGGTCAGCCACTTCTCCGCGACGATGCACGCCAGCATCGCCCGGGCGTCGCGGTACAGCTCGCTGGCCTGGGTGCCGACGATCTCGTCAGTGAGGATGGCCGGAAACTTGCCAGCCAGTTCCCAGGCCTGGAAGAACGGCGTCCAGTCGATGTAATCGACCAGTTCCGACAGGGGATAGTCTTCGAACACATGCAGTCCGGGCTGGTTCGGAACCGGGGGCACATAACTGTCCCAGCCGCCCTGGAATTTCTGGCCGCGCGCGTGCTCCAGCGAGACCAGCCGCTTGGCATCGCCACGGTTGCGGTGACGGGCGCGGATCTCGGCGTAGTCGGCTTCATTGGCAGCAACGAAGCCCTCGCGCAGGTCGCGCGAGATCAGCGACTGGGCCACGCCCACCGCGCGCGAGGCATCCTTCACCCACACCGTAGGGGCATGGTAGTGCGGGTCGATCTTCAACGCCGTGTGCGCGCGCGAGGTGGTGGCACCGCCGATCAGCAATGGCAGGTCGAATCCCTGGCGCTGCATCTCGCGGGCGACATGGCTCATTTCCTCCAGTGACGGCGTGATCAGCCCGGACAGGCCGATCAGATCGGCCTTGTGCTCGCGGGCCGCATCGAGAATCTTCTGTGCCGGCACCATCACGCCCAGATCGACCACTTCGAAGTTGTTGCAGGCAAGGACCACGCCGACGATGTTCTTGCCGATGTCGTGCACATCGCCTTTCACGGTGGCCATGATGATGCGGCCGTTGCTCTTGGCGGTGTCACCGCTGCGGGCCTTCTCCGCCTCGATATAGGGCAGCAGGTAGGCCACCGCCTTTTTCATCACGCGGGCCGACTTCACCACCTGCGGCAGGAACATCTTGCCGGCACCGAACAGGTCGCCGACGACGTTCATGCCATCCATCAACGGCCCTTCGATCACGTCCAGTGGACGGCTGGAGGCCTGCCGTGCCAGCTCGGTGTCCTCTTCCACGAACGCATCCAGCCCGTGCACCAGGGCGTGGGCCAGGCGCTGCTCGACCGGCTTGGCGCGCCAGGCCATGTCTTCGCTCTTCACCTTGCCCTTGCTGCCCTTGTAGCGTTCGGCAATCTCCAGCAGGCGCTCGGTGGCGTCAGGGCGGCGGTTGAGGATCACGTCCTCCACGCGCTCGCGCAGGTCCGGCTCCAGTTCGTCATAGATCGGCATGGCACCGGCGTTGACGATGCCCATGTCCATGCCGGCGGCGATGGCGTGGTACAGGAAGACCGAATGGATCGCCTGGCGCACCGTTTCGTTGCCACGGAACGAGAACGACACGTTGGAGACGCCGCCGGAGACGTGGCAGTGCGGCAGGGTCTGCTTGATGATGCGCGTGGCTTCGATGAAGTCCACTGCGTAGTTGTCGTGCTCCTCGATGCCGGTGGCGACAGCGAAGATGTTCGGGTCGAAGATGATGTCCTGTGGCGGGAAGCCGATCTCATCGACCAGAATGCGGTAGGCACGCGTACAGATCTCGACCTTGCGCGCACAGGTGTCGGCCTGGCCGCTTTCGTCGAACGCCATCACCACCGCTGCCGCGCCGTAACGCAGCACCTTGCGCGCGTGTTCGCGGAACAGGGCCTCGCCTTCCTTCAGCGAGATCGAATTGACCACGCTCTTGCCCTGCAGGCATTTCAGGCCGGCTTCGATCACGCTCCATTTGGACGAGTCGACCATCACCGGAATGCGGGCGATGTCGGGCTCGGACATGATCAGGTTGAGGTAGCGGGTCATCGCCGCCTCGGAGTCGATCAGGCCCTCGTCCATGTTGACGTCGAGGATCTGCGCGCCACTGGCCACTTGTTGCCGGGCCACGTCCACGGCCTCCTCGTAGCGGCCTTCCTTGATCAGCTTGCGGAACTGCGCGCTGCCGGTGACGTTGGTGCGCTCGCCGACGTTTACGAACAGCAGGTCCGGGGTGATGACCAGCGGTTCCAGGCCGGACAGGCGGGTGGGGCGGACAGGCGTCATGGCAGGCAGTGGCTCAGCAACGGCAGGGCGGGAAGTGCGGAACGGTGGCGGCGACGTTCATGCCGCCTGGTCCTGGCGGTCCGGCAGGACACGCGGTGGCAGGCCGGCCACCGCCTGGGCGATGGCACGGATGTGGTCGGGGGTGGACCCGCAGCAGCCGCCGACCAGGTTGAGCAGGCCATCGCGGGCGAAACCGCGCAGGGTCGCCGCCATTTCTTCGGGGGTCTCGTCATACTCGCCGAAGGCATTGGGCAGGCCGGCATTGGGATGCGCGCTGACATGGCAGTCGGCAACCTGCGACAGCGTTTCGACATGCGGGCGCATCGCATCGGCACCCAGCGCGCAGTTCAGGCCGATCGACAGGGGCCGCGCGTGTGCCAGCGAGGCGTGGAAGGCTTCGGCGGTCTGGCCGGACAGGGTGCGGCCGGAGGCATCGGTGATCGTGCCGGAGATCATCACCGGCAGGCGCGCACCGCGCGCATCGAAGGCTTCCTCCACCGCATACAGCGCCGCCTTGGCGTTGAGCGTGTCGAAGATGGTTTCGACCATGAGGGTGTCCGCGCCGCCGTCGATCAGGCCATCGATGGCTTCGCGGTAGGTGTCGCGCAGCTCATCGAAACTGGTGTTGCGGAAGCCCGGATCGTTGACGTCGGGACTGATCGATGCGGTGCGGCTGGTGGGGCCAAGCACGCCGATCACGAAGCGCGGCTTGCCGGGCGTGGTGGCTTCAACGGCATCACAGCAGGCGCGGGCCACGGCGGCGCCGGCCTTGTTCAGTTCGTACACCAGATGCTCGAGGTGGTAGTCGGCCTGGCTGACCGAGGTGGCGTTGAAGGTATTGGTTTCCACCAGGTCCGCGCCGGCTTCCAGGTAGGCGGTGTGGATGTCGGCGATGACCTGCGGCCGGGTGAGCAGCAACAGGTCGTTGTTGCCCTTCAGATCGTGGCCCTGCGGCGCGGCGTGGTCGCAGCCCGGCCCGTGCAGGTGATCGTAGCCATCGGCGAAACGCTCACCGCGGTAGTCGCCTTCCTGCAGGCCATGGCGCTGGATCATCGTGCCCATCGCTCCGTCGATGATCAGGATCCGCTCGCGCAGCGCGCCCAGCAGGGCATTGGCACGTTCGGGGTGCAACCAGGGCAGGACGGGCATGATGATTCCGGACTCAGGGCTTGTTGGCGATCAGCGAGATCACTTCGAAGTGCGGCGGCCGCTTCTCGCGGGTAACCGTCTCCAGGCTGGAAACCTGCAGGCCGGCCTTGTCGACGAACTTCTTCAGTTCCTTGTCGCTGAAACCCAGGTTGACGTGACCATAGGCTTCCACCGCTGCCTTGTGTTCGTGGCGCGCCAGGCTGCACAGCAGCAGGCGGCCGCCCGGGCGCAGCACGCGCGCGGCTTCGGTGACGGCCTGCGCCGGCTTGCTGGCGTAGGTCAGTGCGTGCATCAGCACCACCAGGTCGAAGCTGCGGTCCTTGAAGGGCAGGGCATGCATGTCACCCTCGCGCACTTCCACATTGGGCAGGCGGCGCAGGCGTTCACTGGCAGCGGCCACCACGCGCGCGCTGGTGTCGATGCAGATGTAGCGCTTGGCATGCGGTGCCACCAGTTCGGCCAGCACGCCGTCGCCGGACGCGATATCGAGCACGTCGCCGGTTTCCAGCAGGGGCAGGGCGGTACGCGCCAGCGCCTCCCAGGTGCGGCCCGGAGAATAGTGACGTTCCATGTCGCCGGCCACGCTGTCGGCCCAGTTCTGGTCCGCGGCGCGGCTAGCCAGCACGGCGGCGACCCGTTCAGCGTCCTGGCGCAGCAGTGGATCGTCGCTTCCGTTGCTCAAGGCATGCCACAATGCGCGCTGCGCCGGATCCAGCTGCGCTTCGTCGAAGCGGTAGTAGGCCGACACGCCGGCGCGGCGGTCGCGGACCAGGCCCGCTTCCTTCAGGCGCGCCAGGTGAGTGGACACGCGCGGCTGGGCCAGCCGGGTGATCGCCGAAAGCTCGGCCACGGTCAGCTCTTCCTGCTCCAGCAGCGCCAGCAGGCGCACCCGCGTCGCATCGGCGAACACCTTCAGGCGGGTTGACCAGTCTTCCAGATCCATGAATATCTACCTATCGCGATATAGAGATATATTCGCTGGATCGGCCGCCGTGGTCAAGTCGGTGGCGTATGGAAACTCCCCGGGCCCCGGTACAATCGGCACACCTGGGCGCGCGCTGCGCGGCCATAACCTCATGTACCCGGGAGGGTGTTGTGGATTTCAGCTTTACTGAAGAGCAGTTGATGCTGCAGGACGTGGCGCGGCGCATCGCGCAGGAGAAGATCGCCCCGAGCGCGGAGCATCATGACCGTACCGGCGAGTTCCCGCTGGAGAACATCCGCCTGCTGGGCGAGAACGGCCTGATGGGCATCGAGGTACCGACCGAATACGGCGGCGCCGGCATGGATCCGATCGCGTATGTGCTGGCGATGGTGGAGGTCGCCGCTGGCGACGCGGCCCATTCGACCATCATGTCGGTCAACAATTCGCTGTTCTGCAACGGCATCCTGACCCACGGCAGCGAGGAGCAGAAGCAGAAGTACGTGCGCGCCATCGCGGAGGGCGAGGCCATCGGTGCATTCGCCCTGACCGAGCCGCAGTCCGGTTCGGATGCGACCGCCATGCGTTGCCGCGCGGTCAAGCAGGCCGACGGCACCTACGTCATCAATGGCAAGAAGAGCTGGATCACCTCCGGCCCGGTGGCCCGGTACATCGTGTTGTTCGCGATGAGCGAGCCGGACAAGGGCGCGCGTGGCATCACGGCTTTCCTGGTCGACACCGAAAAGGCCGGCTTCGGCCGTGGCAAGACCGAGCCGAAGCTGGGCATCCGTGCCTCGGCGACCTGCGAGATCGAATTCAACGATTACGTCGCCCAGCCGGAAGACGTGCTGGGCCAGGAGGGCGAGGGCTTCAAGATCGCCATGGGCGTGCTCGATGCCGGGCGCATCGGCATCGCATCGCAGGCCATCGGCATCGCCCGTGCCGCTTATGAAGCGACGCTGGAGTATGTGAAGGAGCGCAAGGCGTTTGGCGCGCCGATCGGTACTTTCCAGATGACCCAGGCCAAGATCGCCGACATGAAGTGCAAGCTGGACGCAGCCCTGCTGCTGACGCTGCGCGCGGCATGGGTGAAGGGCCAGGGCAAGCGTTTCAGCAATGAAGCGGCCATCGCCAAGCTGACGGCGTCGGAAGCGGCGATGTGGATCACCCACCAGGCCGTGCAGATCCATGGTGGCATGGGCTACTCCAAGGAAATGCCGCTGGAGCGCTACTTCCGCGATGCCAAGATCACCGAGATCTACGAGGGCACCTCGGAGATCCAGCGCCTGGTGATCGCCCGCAACGAGACCGGGCTGCGCTGAGTCGAAACGGCTGCGCCGCTGCAACAGCGGCGCAGCCGGTAGATCCATGCCCTGCATGCACGGGCCTGTTGGTCGGGCGATGCCGATCTGTTCCAATGCAGGGCCTTTTTTACAGGTTCTGCAGAGATGATCTATCGAGGTTGGGGAATCCTGACACTGGTGACGCCGATCGCAGCGATCCTGCTGCTGGCTTACCTCTTCCCGCACGATGGCCCCCGGGGCAACATCCCGCTGCCCCAGGTGCTGCTGGGGGCAGGCATTGGTGCAACCGTGAACGTGCTGCTGGGCTTGTGGCTCAACCGTACTCCCCGGCAGAAAGGGGAAACTGCGCCCCACCACTTCTTCTTCGTACCCATGCAATGGGCCGCGCTGGTTCTGCTGGCGGTGTGCGTGGCGGTCGCGCTGCTGCGCTGATCTGCTCTGGCATCCCCCCGCGATAAACAAAAAAGGCCCCGGATCGCTCCGGGGCCTTTTCGTTGCAGCGCAGGGTGGATCAGCGATCCGGACGATGCGCTGCTTCGCCCTCACGCTGGCGGCTGAGGAATTCCTTCGACGGCTCGTCCAGCTTGTCGCCGAGCATGCGCCGCACGACCACGAAGAAGACCGGGATCATCAGCAGGCCGAGCAGGGTGGCGAACAGCATGCCGCCGATCACGCCGGTACCGATGGCGTGACGGGAGTTGGCGCCGGCGCCGCTGGAGATCGCCATCGGGATCACGCCCATGATGAACGCGAAGGACGTCATCAGGATCGGGCGGAAGCGCAGGCGTGCCGCCTCGATGGTGGCATCGCGCAGGTTCTTGCCCGCTGCACGCTGCTCCACCGCGAACTCCACGATCAGGATCGCATTCTTCGCCGCCAGGCCGATAACGGTGATGAGGCCGATCTTGAAGAACAGGTCGTTCGGCAGGCCACGCATCATCGACAGGCCGATGGCACCGAGCACGCCCAGTGGCACCACCAGCAGCACCGCTACCGGGATCGACCAGCTTTCATACAGCGCCGCCAGGCACAGGAACACCACCACGATGGACAGCACCAGCAGCAGCGTCGCTGCGTTGCCGGCCAGGATTTCCTGGTAGGACATGCCCGACCAGTCGTAGCCGAAGCCGGCCGGCAGGTCGTTGTTGACGATGCTCTCCATGGTCTGCATCGCCTCACCCGAGCTGGTGCCCGGCGCCTGCGAGCCGACGATGTTGATCGCCGAATAGCCGTTGTAGCGGCTCAGTGACGGCGATGCGGACACCCATTCGGACTTGACCACGGTGCTCAGCGGGATCATCGCGTTGGTGCCGTCGGCGTTGGTGGTCAGGCTGGAGGGGCTGTAGAAGCTCCTCAGCGACTCCTGGCCGGTGCGGTACGGGCCATCGGCCTGCATGGTCACGCGCTTGATGCGGCCTTCGTAGAAGAAGTCGTTGACGTACACCGGCGCCAGCATCAGCTGGATGGTGCTGTACACGTCCGACACCGACATGCCCATCGACTGCGCCTGCACGCGATCCACGTGCAGCTGCAGCTGCGGAGCGTTCTCCAGGCCGTTCGGACGCACGCCAACCAGTGCTTCAGGCTTCTGCGCCGCCTGGCCAAGCAGGATGTTGCGGGCCTGCGTCAGCTGCTCGTAGCCGGCACCACTGCGGTCCTGCAGCCACATGTCGAAGCCACCGAACTGGCCCAGGCCCTGCACTGTCGGCAGGTTGACCACGAAGATCTGCGCTTCCTTGATGCCGTAGAACGCGCCGTTCATGTTCTGGATGAACTCCGGCGCGGTGAACTCGCGTTCTTCCCACGGCTTCAGGCGGATGAAGCCCATGCCCACGTTCTCGCCGGAACCGACGAAGCTGAAGCCGGCCACCTGCAGCATGCCTTCAAAGCCATCCTGCTTTTCCAGAATGCCGCGCATCTGCGCGAACACCTCGTTGGTCTGGCCCTTGGTCGAGCCCGGGGGCAGCTGCACGATCGCCAGCGCATAGCCCTGGTCTTCTTCCGGCAGGAAGCTGCCCGGCATGCGCGTGAACAGGAAGCCGCACAGCGCGGTCAGTACCACGAACAGGATCATCCAGCGCGGGGCATGGCGCACCGCCGAGGTGATGTGGCCCACGTAGGTGTGGCTGATCTTGTCGTAGTACTTGTTGAAGGTGCGGTAGACGATGTTCGGGTTGTCGTTGTGCGTCGGCTTCAGGAAGGTCGCGCACAGCGCCGGGGTGAAGCCCAGCGCGAGGAAGGCCGAGAACGCCATCGAGATGGCGATGGTCAGCGCGAACTGCTTGTAGATTTCGCCGGCGGCACCGCCCTGCAGTGCGGACGGGATGAACACCGCTGCCAGCACGACGGTGATCGCCACCACTGCGCCGGTGATCTGGGTCATCGCCTTCTGCGTGGCCGGCTTCGGTGCCAGGCCTTCCTCGCTCATGATGCGTTCGACGTTCTCGATCACCACGATGGCGTCGTCGACCACGATGCCGATCGCCAGCACCATCGCGAACAGGGTCAGCTGGTTGATCGTGAATCCGATCATCCACATGCCCAGGAAGGTACCCAGCAGGGCGACCGGGATGACCAGGGTCGGGATCAGGGTGGCGCGGAAGTTCTGCAGGAAGATCAGCATCACCAGGAACACCAGCAGCACCGCTTCGAACAGCGTCTTGACCACTTCCTGGATCGAGATCTTGACGAAGGTCGTGCTGTCGTACGGCGAGAACCAGGTCACGCCGGCCGGGAAGCTGGGCTGCAGTTCGTCCATCTTGGCGCGCACCGCATCGGCCACGTTCAGGGCGTTGGCGCCCGGCAGCAGCTGGATGGCGAAGGCACCGGTCGGCTTGCCGTTGTACTGGGTGTCGAAGCCGTAGTTGTTGGCACCGAAGGCGACGCGGGCGATGTCCTTGAGCAGCACGCGCGAGCCATCGGCGTTGGCGCGCAGGATGATGTTCTCGAACTCCTGCGGCGAGCTGAAACGTCCTTCAGCCGACACGGTGGCGGTGAAGTGCTGGCCTTCCGGCGACGGGTCCGAGCCCAGTGCACCGGCGGCGAACTGCACGTTCTGGGCACGCACGGCAGCCAGGACCTGGCTGGCCGAGAGACCATAACCCTGCATCTTCTCCGGGTTCAGCCAGATGTTCATGGCGTACTCGGAACCGAACTGCTGGGTGCTGCCGACGCCGGGAATGCGCGAGACCTGGTCGAGCACGCGCGAACCGACGATGTCGTTCAGCGCGTCACGGTTGATCGCCGCCGTATCCGACTGCAGGGCCACGACCATCAGGAAGCCGGCATTGGCCTTGGCCACCACCACGCCCTGCTGGGTCACCTCCGACGGCAGTCGTGGCGTCGCCAGCGACACCTTGTTCTGCACCTGCACCTGGGCGATGTCCGGATCGGTACCGGTCTCGAAGGTGAGGGTGATCTGCGCGCGGCCATTGGACGAGGACGAAGAGCTGAAGTACAGCAGGTGATCGATACCGGTCAGCTGCTGCTCGATCACCTGGGTGACCGATTTTTCGGTGGTGTCCGCGCTGGCGCCCGGATAGGTGGCCGAGACGGTCACCTGTGGCGGAGCGATGTTGGGATAGGACTCCACGCCCAGGTTGAGGATCGCGATCACGCCGCTGAGCGAGATCAGGATCGCTACCACCCAGGCGAAGACTGGATGTTCGATGAAAAATTTAGGCATGACGGAAGGTTCCCGTTACTGCTTGTTCGAGTCGGTGGCGGCCGGCGCGGCCTTGTCGGCTGCGTCGGTCTGGGCCGGAGCCTTGTCGGCGGCAGCGGCGGGTGCGGCCGGGCCGGCACC
>NZ_JASGBV010000026.1:0-4850 GCF_030053245.1 Stenotrophomonas sp. RS-48 | reverse complement strand
CGGCGCACTCGGCGCCGGGCGCGCCGGCGCCGGAGCCGGCGTGGCGGGCGCGGGCACCTGGGCGAATGCAGCAAGCGGCAACAGGGACAGCAGCAGGAGCACGCGCTTCATGGACACCACCGGTTCATCGGAAGGAACCGCAGTCTACGCCAGCCGGGTGAGGCGTTTGTCAGCGCAGCGGCACGCTGCCCTGGGTTGCTTCCGCATCGGCCTGTGAGGCCTGGGTCTCCGTCTCCACTGCCGGCTGTTCCGCCACCGGAACCTGCGGCGGAGGAGACGGTGGCAGCGTGGCCACGTCGATCTCCGACAGCGGGCTCTCCTCGGGGCAGACCGGATCGGGGAAACCGAACCGCTGCTTGAGCGACTGGCCGCAGCTGTTGATCGATTCCATGTCCGCACCGTCGCGCTTGCACTGCTGGTCGAAGGCGATCAGGAACGCGTCCTTGCGCTGCACGAAATCGTCGCCACACGCGCGCATCTGCTTGATCCGTTCCAGGTCATCCTGCACCGCATTGGTGCCATCCAGGCCGAACTGCCGCAGTTCCTCGGGGGTCAGCAGGCGCAGGCTGCGGTTGGGCACGGTCATCATCAGATCAGCAACGCCCACCGCCACACCGTTGCGCTGCAGATAATCCTTCACGTTGTCGTAGACCTCGTGCAGCTCGCGGTTGAGCTCGGCGCGCGAGGTCGCCTTGGAGCTGATGCGCATCATGCGGTGGATGCCGACCTTGCCGGTCAGCAGGCGGTTGTCGCCGGCCGCGAGCACGAACACGCAGGCGCTGTGGCAGATCGATCCTTCGCGCACCCAGATGGTCCAGCCCGATTCGCCGATGCTGTCGCCGGCAATGATCGCCGACTCGACCTGGCCACCACTGGAGTCGAGATCGAGGATGCGCTTGTGGATCTCCAGCGCGTCGGCCACCACGGCCAGGCGCCACATCATTTCGGCGAACCCGGGATTGATCTTGCCGTTGTAGCGCACCCGCAACAGGCCCCGTTCGGCACACGGCTGCAGCGCCTGGCTGATCTGCTCACGCTGCAGCCCTTCCAGCTCCACGCCGTCGCCGCCTTCGGCCGCGTAATCGGTGCTGCAGCTGACCCAGGCCCGGCCGTTCTCCAGCTGCGCCTGCGGCCACGGCCGATCAGCGCGGCTGCGCGGCGGGGACGGCGGTGGTGGGGCGTCGGCGGCATTGATCGACACCATGTTGTCGCCATCACTGGCCGGTGCCCGTGCCGCCTTGTCAGCCGCGGTCACGTTGCCCGGATTCTCCAACTGGCTGCAGCCCGCAAAGGCCAGGCACAACAGGGGCAACCAGCGGATCAAGGCGGACATCGGGCAACCGGATTTCGCAGGAACAAGGATCACAGTCTACCTGCCCGGCGCGCGCATTCAGCACGTGGCACTGAACCGGTTCTGACCCCGGATCGCGACCCGCTGCATCCATGTCCGAATCCGGCGAGTATCCTCCACATGAGCGGCCTAGACTGGGCGCATGAACACCGCCCTCGTCCTCGACACCGCTGCCTGCGACCGTGCCCGCCTCGCCCGTGACGCGCGCTTTGATGGCGTGTTCTTCACCGCCGTGCGCAGCACCGGCATCTACTGTCGGCCGGTCTGCCCGGCGCCGCCGCCGAAGCCGCGCAACATCACCTATTTCCCGAGTGCGGCCGCAGCCACTGCCGCCGGTTACCGGCCCTGCCTTCGCTGCCGTCCCGAACTGGCGCCGCAGGCACAGCAGGCGCTGGCCGGCCAGGCCGTGCAGCGGGCGCTGGCGTTGATCCACGGCGGCTTCCTGCAGGAGCAGCCGGTTGCCGGACTGGCTGCGAAGATCGGCCTCAGCGCACGCCAGCTGCAGCGCCTGTTCGTGGAGCACCTGGGCGCCACGCCCGGCCAGATTCACGCCACCCACCGCCTGCTGCTGGCCAAGCAGCTGCTGACCGAAACCACCCTGCCGGTCACCGACGTTGCGCTCGCGGCGGGCTACAACAGCCTGCGCCGCTTCAACACCGCCTTCCTGCAGGGCTGCGGGATGGCGCCGACCACGCTGCGCCGCCAACACGTCCCGCTGGCCGCCGATGACGGTGGCCTGGTGCTGCGCCTGGGCTACCGGCCTCCGCTGGATTTTCCGCGCATGCTGGCGTTCCTGCGCAAGCGCAGCCTGCCGGGCATCGAACTGATCGGCGACGACAGCTACCAGCGCGTGCTCGGCACGCCTGAACGACCCACCCTGCTGCGCGTGACGGCTGATCCGAAGCGGCCGGAACTGCGCCTGCAGTTGGGTGCGGTCGATCCGCGGCTGATACCGGACATCGTGCGACGCGTGCGGCGGGTATTCGATCTCGATGCCGACCTGCAGCAGGTGCATGCCGCGCTCGGTGAAGAGCCGCTGCTGGCGCGCGGCATCGCCGAACGCCCTGGCCTGCGCGTGCCGGGCGGCTGGGATGGCTTCGAGGTGGCGGTGCGTGCCGTGCTCGGCCAGCAGGTCAGCGTTGCGGCAGCGACCACCTTCGCGCGCCGGCTGGTCGACGCGCATGGCGCCCACCTGCCGGGCATGCCGACGGAGTTCGACCGCCAGTTCCCCTCTCCCTCGGTATTGGCGGACGCCCCTCTGGAATCGATCGGTCTGCCACGCAGCCGCGCCGCCACCGTGCGCGCACTGGCCGCAGCCTGCGTCAGTGGCCAGCTCGACTTCGGGCCCGGCCAGGCACTGGAGGAATTCGTCGCCCGCTGCGTGGCCCTGCCCGGCATCGGCCCGTGGACGGCGCAGTACATCGCCCTGCGCGGCCTGGGCCAGCCCGACGCGTTTCCTGCAGGTGACCTGGTGCTGCAGCAGGTGCTCGGCCATGCCCAGGGGCAGCGCCTGAGCGAACGCGCCACCGAAGCGCGATCCCAGCCCTGGCGCCCCTGGCGCTCGTATGCGGTGCTGCATCTGTGGCATCTGTCCGGCACGTTCGTTGGAGAACCGACATGACGTTGTTGTTCGACCGTTTTGACAGCCCGATCGGCGAGCTCACCATCGCCGGTGACGAACGTGGCCTGGCCCACGTGCTGTTTCCTGAAAACCGCCACCCCGCGCGCGGACGCAGCGACTGGCACAATGCGCCCGGCGCGTTTCCCGAGGCCCGCGAACAGCTGCTGCAGTACCTGCATGGCGAACGCAGCACATTCGATCTGCTGCTGGCACCGCGCGGCACCCCGTTCCAGCTGCGCGTGTGGCATGCCCTGGCGTTGATACCGTTCGGCCAGACCTGGAGCTACCTGCAGCTGGCGCAGCACCTGGGCCAGCCCAGTGCGACGCGCGCGGTCGGCGCCGCCAACGGCCGCAATCCGCTGCCGATCATCCTGCCCTGCCATCGCGTGATCGGCAGCAACGGCGCGCTGACCGGTTTCGGCGGCGGGCTGGAGACCAAGGCAGCACTGCTGCGGCTTGAGCAACGCCAGGTACCGCTGTTCGCCTGATGGGAGATCGGGGTCAGATCCCTTTTCCCGCGGGAAAGGGATCTGACCGCGGACGGTCCTGGCGCGCCGTGTCTTGGGCGCGTCATTACCTCGCACTATGATGGGCGGATGACTTCCGTACGCCTGACCTGCGCGCTGGTGCTGCTGCTGCCGTTGGCCGCCTGCACCACCGCACCCGCCCCGACCGCCACCGTCTCCACGCCTGCGGCAACGGCCGCACCGCCGAAGCTGCTGCTGATCTCCATCGATGGCCTGCGTGCCGACGCGCTGGACCGCGGGCTGACTCCGAACCTGCAGCGGATGATCGACAGCGGCGTGCGCGCACGCTGGATGACGCCCTCCTATCCCTCGCTGACCTTCCCCAACCACTACACCATCGTGACCGGTCTGCGCCCTGACCATCACGGCATCATCCACAATGCGATGGACGACGCATCGCTGGGCAGTTTCGCGCTGAGCAACCGCGAGGCGGTCACCCGCAGCGACTGGTGGGGCGGCGAGCCGATCTGGGTCAGCGCGGAGAAAGCCGGCGTGCGTTCCGCGACCTGGTCCTGGCCGGGCAGCGAAGCGGAGATCAAGGGCGTGCGCCCCAGCCAGTGGCTGGCGTATAACGACAAGGAACCGTTCGAGCAACGTGTGCAGACCGTACTGGGCTGGCTGGCACGCAGCGATGCCGAGGCGCCGCGCCTGGCCACGCTGTACATGGAACACGTCGACAAGGCCGGGCATCACCATGGGCCGCAGTCGCAGCAGTACACGGCAGCCATCGTGCGGGCCGACCAGGTTGTCGGCCAGGTGCTCGACGGACTGCAGCAGCGTGGCCTGACAGCCACCACCAATGTGATCGTGGTTTCCGATCACGGCATGGCCGCGGTGGGCGAAGGCCAGGTGATCGCCACCGAGTCGATGGTGGACCCGGCCATCGCACGCAACGTCAGCCAGGGCCAGTCGGTCGGCTTCGCGCCGGTCGCGGGGCGTGAAGCCGAGGCCGAACGTGCCCTGCTCGGCCGCCATGCCCACTACGAATGCTGGAAGAAGGAGAACCTGCCTGCGCGCTGGCATTACGGCACGCATCCACGCATACCCGCCATCGTCTGCCAGATGGATGAAGGCTGGGACGCGCTGACCCGGGACTGGATCGCCAGGCGCGATCGTCGCGACGGCGGCTCGCACGGCTACGATCCGGCGCTGCCGTCGATGCGTGCGGTGTTCGTGGCGAGCGGCCCGTCGTTCCGCCAGGGGCTGCTGATCGACGGCTTCGACAACGTCGATGTCTATCCGCTGCTGGCACACCTGCTGCGGGTTCCAGCCGCGCCGAACGACGGCAATGCCGAGACACTGAAGCAGACGCTGCGTTGATCGGGCGTCTCCGCCGGGCCTGGCCCGGCGC
>NZ_JASGBV010000025.1:0-17911 GCF_030053245.1 Stenotrophomonas sp. RS-48 | reverse complement strand
GCCGCCACCACCACCGCTGCCGGCCACGCCGCCCCCGCCTGCGCCGCCGGTCGAGCCGGCCGGGCCGGGCTTCTTCGAGCGTGGCATCGGCGCCGTCAAACGCTGGTTCACCGAGGGCAACGTGCCGGTCAAGATCGGCATGCTGGTGCTGCTGGCCGGTGTTGCCGCGCTGCTGAAGTACGTCAGTGACCAGGGCTGGCTGGTGCTCCCGGTCGAACTCCGGCTGGCGGCCGTCACCGCTGGTGCGCTGGGCCTGCTGGCCTTCGGCTGGCATCAGCGCGAACGCCGGCGCCTGTTCGCGCTGGCCCTGCAGGGCGGCGCCATCGGTGTGCTGCTGCTGACCATCTTCGCGGCATTCAAGCGTTTTGAACTGCTTGCGCCGGGATTTGCGTTCGCCAGTTCGATCGCGCTGGTCGCCGGCCTGTGCGTGCTGGCAGTGCTGCAGAACTCGCGCACCCTGGCGGTGCTGGGCATCCTGGCGGGCTTCATGGCCCCGCTGTGGCTGTCGACCGGCAGTGGCAACCATGTCGGCCTCTTCAGCTACTACGCAGTGCTCAACGCCGGCATCTTCGCCATCGCCTGGTTCCGTCCGTGGCGCGCGCTGAACCTGCTGGGCTTCGCGTTCACCTTCGGTATCGGCACGCTCTGGGGCGTGCTTCAGTACAGGGCCGAGAAGTTCTCCAGCACCGAACCGTTCCTGCTGCTGTTCTTCGCCTTCTATCTGCTGATTCCCCTGCTGTACGCGCGCAGGCAGCCTGCCGGTCGCCGCGATCTGGTCGATGGCAGCCTGGTGTTCGGCACGCCGTTGATCGCCTTCTCGCTGCAGGCGGCGATGCTGCACGAACAGCCGATGACACTGGCACTGTGCGCGCTGGGCCTGGCGGTGATCTACGCGGTGCTGGCGCGTGCCTTGATCGCCCGGGCCTCGTATACGGTGCTGGCGCAGTCGCACGCGGTGCTGGCGGTGGGTTTCGCCACGCTGGCCGTGCCGCTGGCCTTGTCCGCCCGTGCCACCGGTGCGGTGTTCGCGCTGGAAGGTGCCGGGCTGGCCTGGCTCGGTCTGCGCCAGAGGCGCTGGCTGCCACAGGTGTCCGCTGCGCTGCTGCAGATGGCGGCGGCATTCGCCTTCGTGGCAGGTGGCAACCACTGGCACGAGGACGGGCGCCTGCTGCTCAATCCCACCGCGATCGGTGCGTTGCTGCTGGCCGTGGCGGGGTTGGCGTCGGCGTGGAGCTACCAGCGCCGGGCACGTCATGAGATCGCCCTGGTCTACTACCTGTGGGGCCTGCTGTGGTGGCTCGGCGGCTGGGTGCACGAGATCGGTCGTTTCCTCGCGCATGCCTCGCAGGCCGATGCACTGCTGGTGCTGGCGGCGGCGACCGCCTGGCTGGCAGCCGAGGTGCAGCGCCGGCAACCGGCACGTGCGCTGGGGATGACCGCACTGGCGATGCTGGCGATGGCGTTCCCATTGGCATTGGCGCAAAGCCATGCACACCAGCAACCGTTCGCGGGCCACGGCGCCCTGGCATGGGCGCTGTTCGCCGTGCTGGGGGTGCGCACGTTGCTGTGCCTGCGCCAGGGCGGCGACACGGTGGCGCGCATCGCCCAGTTCCTGTGGTGGCTGCTGTGGCCATCGCTGCTTTCGCTGCTGGCCCTGTGGGGAGGCGGCGAGGCTGGCCTGGCACAGGGCTGGACGTTGTTGCTGGTGACGCTGCCTTGGTTGCTGCTGGCCGCCCTGTCACTGTGGCGCTGGGGTTGGCTGCGCTGGCCGCTGGGCCCGGCATTCGATGCCGCACGCGTGCCGCTGCAGTGCGTGCTGTTCGCGCTGCTGGCGACCGGATGGCTGCTGGGCCAGCTGCTGCCGGGCACTGCGGCACCGCTGCCGTGGCTGCCGGTGCTGAACCCGGCCGAGATGGGGCAGTGGCTGAGCCTGTTGCTGCTGGCGCGCTGGCTGTACAGCGATGTGGCACCGCCCGCGCTGCGCAGGCTGCGCCTGCCGGTGCTGGCACTGGCGGGCTTCATCGCCCTGACCAGCCTGGTCCTGCATGGCGTGCACCACTGGGGGGGACTGGCCTGGAGTACGTCGATGGCGCGCTACAGCTTGGCCCAGACCAGCCTGACCGTGCTGTGGAGCGTGCTCGGCGTGATCGCCTGGGTGTGGGGCTCGCGTCGTGGCCAGCGTGTGTTGTGGATGGTCGGCGCGGTGCTGATGGGCGTGGTCCTGGCCAAGCTGGTTCTCATCGACCGCCAGCACCTGGGCAACCTGCTCGGGATCGCATCGTTCATCGCCTATGGCCTGCTGTGTACGGTCGTCGGTTATCTGGCACCGGCGCCACCGGGCGCGGTGCCATCCGTGGAGGAAAACCAATGAGAATGTGGAGCAGGGTGGTGGTGCCGGCGATGCTGGGCCTGTTCGCCACCATGGCCGTACACGCGTCCGACTACCGCACGCAGTACGCCGAGCAGTGGCCGCTGACGCTGTCCAGTGCGCAGTCCGGCGCCTATCGGGTGGTGCTGGAACCGGCGATCTACCGCCGTGCAGGCGCAGCAGACCTGGGTGACCTGCAGGTGTTCAACGCGGCCGGACAGGCCCTGCCGTCGGCATTGCTGGCACCCGACGCGCCGCTGGCACAGCCGCCGGTGCAGCGCGAGCTGCCCTGGTTCGCACTGCCGCCGCTGGCCGATGCGCAACGCAACGACCTGCAGTTGCTGACCGAGCGCGATACCGACGGCCGTGTGCGCCGGGTCGAAGCGCGTGTCGGCGCCGGAACGGTGAACGGGCAGGGCGGCTGGCTGATCGATGCCAGCGTGCTCGGCCAGCAGCCGCTGGCGGCGCTGGTGCTGGATTGGGCCGACAGTGGCCAGCCGCTGCAGGCGCAGGTGCAGCTTGATGCCAGCGATGACCTGCAGCATTGGCGCTCCATCGGTCGGGACATTCCGCTGGTTGACCTGCAGCGCGCCGGCAAACGATTGCTGCAGCGACGCCTGCAGGTTGACGGCAATGCGCGCTATCTGCGCGTGCTGCCGCAGGGCGACGCGCGACTGCCTGCCCTGCATGGCGTGCTCGCCGAGCTTCCGCCGGCACCGGCGACGTTGCCGTGGGAATGGCTGTCACTGACGCCGACAGCGCAGGGCAAGGGCGAATACACCTTCGAATTGGACGGCCGTTTCCCGATCGCGCGCGCCGATGTCGCCAGTACCGACAACAGCCTGGTGCAGTGGACGCTGTTCAGCCGCGACGATGAAGGCGCGGAGTGGCAACGACGCAGTGCACCGTGGATCGCCTATCAGCTGCAGCAGGGAACGCAGGGCCCGCGTCAGCAGTCGGCGGCGCAGGTGCTGGGCGATGTGCACCGCGACCGCTACTGGAAGCTGGTGGCAAGCCCGGCGGAGATCGCCGGCGCCCCCACCCTGCGCCTGGGCTACCAGCCGGAAGTGATGGTGTTCCTGAGCCAGGGCGCTGCGCCCTATGCACTGGCGGTGGGCAGCGCGACGGCGCGCCGCGCGGAGGCGCCGATCGGGGTGCTGATCGAGGAACTTCGCCAGCGCAACGATCCGGCCTGGCAGCCGACGCTGGCACGCCTGGAGGGCCGTCCCGAGCCGCTGGCCGGAGACGCAGCGCTGGAACCGAAGCGGGACTGGAAGGCCTGGCTGCTGTGGGCGCTGCTGGGCGTGGGGGTCCTGGTCGTGGGCGGTCTGGCGGTCAGCCTGCTCAGGCAGAAGCCTTCGCCTTCGGCGTAGATCCCGATGAATCCCGGCCGCGCATGGAGCGGCGCTGCGGCCGGCGCCATCCGTTCTGCCGCAGCCGATACAATGACGGTCTGCCGAATGCCGGCACCCCGTCCCTGAGCCCAAGAGTTGCCCATGTCCATCGTCCGCATGACCGACCTCGACCTCTCCGGCAAGCGCGTGCTGATCCGCCAGGATCTGAACGTGCCGATCGAGAATAGCCGCATCACTTCCGAACAGCGCATCACCGCTTCGCTGCCGACGCTCAAGCGCGCACTGGAGCAGGGCGCGGCGGTGATGGTCACCTCGCACCTGGGCCGGCCGAAGGAAGGCGTGTGGAGCGAAGCCGATTCGCTGGCACCGGTTGCCGCACGCCTGTCCGAACTGCTGGGTCGCGAGGTGCCGCTGGTGCGCGACTGGATCGACGGCGTCGAGGTGCAGCCGGGGCAGCTGGTGTTGCTGGAAAACTGCCGGATGAACGTCGGCGAGGGCAAGGATGACGAAGCCCTGTCGAAGAAGTACGCCGCGCTGTGCGATGTGTTCGTGATGGATGCCTTCGGTACCGCGCACCGCGCGCAGGCGTCCACCCATGGCGTGATCCGTTTCGCCCCGGTCGCCGCGGGTGGCCCGCTGCTGATGGCCGAGCTGGATGCCCTGGCGCAGGCGCTGGACGCACCGGCCAAGCCGCTGCTGGCCATCGTGGCCGGCAGCAAGGTCAGCACCAAGCTGGAACTGCTGGCCAATCTGGTGGGCAAGGTCGACCAGCTGATCGTGGGGGGCGGCATCGCCAACACCTTCATCGCGGCTGCCGGCTACAAGGTCGGCAAGTCGCTGTACGAGCCGGACCTGCTGGACACCGCCCGGAAGATCGTTGCCGACGCCAAGGCGCGCGGGGCCGAGATTCCGCTTCCGGTGGACGTGGTCACGGCCAAGCAGTTCCTGCCCGACGCCATTGCCGAAGTGAAGGCCGTGGATGCGGTCGCCGAAGATGATCTGATCCTGGACATCGGTCCGCAGACCGCTGCCCAGTACGCGCAGCTGATTGCGAATGCCGGCACCGTGGTCTGGAACGGCCCTGTCGGCGTGTTCGAGTTTGAAGCCTTCAGCAAGGGAACCGAAGCGCTGGCGCGTGCCATCGCCACGTCCCCGGCATTCTCCATCGCCGGCGGTGGCGACACCCTGGCAGCGGTCGACAAGTTCGACATCGCCAAGGACGTGAGCTACATCTCCACCGGTGGCGGCGCGTTCCTGGAATTCCTGGAAGGCAAGACCCTGCCGGCCGTGGCCGCGCTCGCCGCGCGCGGCGCATGAACCCGGACGGCACCCAGGCCGGTTCTGCCCACCCGGCACCGGAAGAACGCGCGACGCTCTTCTTCGACCTGGACGGTACGTTGATCGATTCGCAGGTGGGCATCACCACCTGCATCGCTTATGCGCTGCAGAAGATGGAGCATCCGGTGCCGGCGCGGGAAACCCTGCTGGGCTGGATCGGGCCTTCGCTGCGCACCACGTTCGCGCTGCTGTTCATCGAACCGGCGCGGGTGGAGCAGGCCGTCGGGTACTACCGCGAGCGCTTCGATGCCGAGGGCTGGCGCGAGCACACGGTGTACCCCCAGGTGGAGGACGCCCTGCGCACCTTGCATGCGCGTGGCCACCGCCTGGCGGTGGTCACCGCCAAGAACGAGCCGCACGCGCGCCGGATCCTGGCCCATCTGCCGTTCGGCGGATTGTTCGAGGACATCATCGGCTCGACCCTGGATGGTTCGCGCAGCCACAAGCCCGAGCTGGTCGGCGAAGCGCTGCGCCGGCTGCAGGTGTCGCCCACGCAGTGCTGGATGATCGGCGACCGTCGCATGGATATCGAGGGCGCGCGTCACCACGGCCTGCGCAGCATCGGTGTGCTGTGGGGGTTTGGTGGCGAAGCGGAGCTCACTGAAGCCGGTGCGGGCCAGCTGGCACGCGAACCGGTCCAGCTGACGACACTGTTGGCCTGATGCCTCTTTGACCGGTCGCGGCGTGCCATGGCCAGCGGCTTTGCCCCAAGCCCGCCGGGCATGGCACGACGCGACCGGGCACCCTGCGCCGGCGTATGTCCGGGCGATGTCCGTTACATGTCCCGCAGAGTCAGGCAGCACAAGGTTGTAACCGCATACATGGGGCGTGAAGGATGTGCTAATTTCCGTGCTTTAACGGGAGAGGCCCATTCACCATGTTCGAGCGTCAGCGTCGCACCAAGATCCTAGCCACCCTCGGTCCGGCCACCGATCCGCCGGGCGTGCTGGAGGATCTGTTCCGCGCCGGCGTCAACGTGGTGCGCCTGAACTTCAGCCACGGTGACCCGTCCGGCCAGGCCAAGCGTGCCGCCGACGTGCGCGCCGCCGCACAGCGGGTGGGCGTGGAAGTGGGCATCCTGGCCGACCTGCCGGGCCCGAAGATCCGCATCGAACGCTTTGCCGAAGGCAAGATCCATCTCAAGGCCGGCGACCGTTTCGATCTGGTCGCCTCGCCCAACGCACCGGCCGGCGATGCCACGCAGGTGGGCGTGAGCTACCTCGGCCTGCCGCAGGACGTCGGCCCCGGTGATGTCCTGCTCCTCGATGACGGCCTGATGCAGCTGCAGGTCGTCGAGGTGCAGGGTGAGCGGATCATCAGCACCGTGCTCAACGACGGGGTGCTGTCTGATCGCAAGGGCTTGAACAAGCAGGGCGGTGGCCTGTCGCTGGGCGCGTTGACCGAGCGCGACAAGGAGCTGATCGGGATCGTCGCCAAGATCGGTGTCGACTTCATCGCCGTTTCCTTCTGCCGCAATGCGCAGGACATGAACGATGCCCGCGCGATCGCCGAATCGCACGGCTGCTACGCCGCGCTGGTGTCCAAGATCGAGCGCACCGAAGCGATCGAGAACCTGGAGGAGATCGTCGAGGCCAGTGACGTGGTGATGGTGGCGCGCGGCGACCTCGGCGTGGAAATCGGCGATGCCGAACTGCCGGGCCTGCAGAAGAAGATCATCAAGGCTTCGCTGGCGCAGAACAAGGTGGTGATCACTGCCACCCAGATGCTGCAGTCGATGGTGGAAAGCCCGATCCCGACCCGCGCGGAAGTGCTGGACGTGGCCAACTCGGTGATCGACGGCACCGATGCGGTGATGCTGTCGGCCGAAACCGCTGCCGGTGCGTATCCGGTCAAGGCCGTGGAGGCGATGGCGCGCATCTGCCTGGGCGCCGAGCGCCAGTTCCAGACCGAGACCGACTTCAATGCGTCGCCGCGCAACCTGGAGCGCGCCGACCAGGCCATCGCGATGGCGACCATGTTCCTGTCCCAGCACGTGGGCGTGCGGGCCATCGTGGCCATGACCGAGTCCGGCGGTACCGCGCGCTACCTGTCGCGCTTCCGTGCCAAGGCACCGGTGTTCGCGGTGACCCGCCATGACGGCGCACGCCGGCAGATGGCGCTGATGCGCGATGTGTTTCCGATCAATTTCGACAGCCGTGGCCTGACCCCGCGCGAAGCCGCACGTGGCAGCATCCGCCTGCTGGTCGAATCGGATCTGCTGCAGGCCGGCGATCGGGTGGTGTTCACCAGCGGTGAGCACATGGAAACCCACGGTGCGACCAACACCCTGCGCCTGCTCGAGGTGGGCGAAGACGGTCGCGCCAGCGGTCTGGGCGATCTGTAACCGCTGCGGAACCGGGTCGGAGCCCCACCGGGGCTCTGACCGGAACGCCGCAGGACAGCGCCTGTCCTGAACGGACATTGGAATCGTTTCCAGTCTGGCCTCCACGTCGAGGCCACGGGCTGCGGGGCTATACTTACGTTTTTCCCGCACCCGCCACAGGAAGTACATGAGCATCGAACAGCTGGCTGAAACCGCCCAGGCCATGGTTGCCCCGGGCAAGGGCATCATCGCGATCGACGAATCCACCGGTACCATCGCCAAGCGCTTCGCCGGCGTGGGCATCGAGAACACCGAGGAGAACCGTCGCGCCTATCGCGAACTGCTGCTGACCACGCCGAAGCTCAACGAGCACATTTCCGGCGCCATCCTGTACGACGAAACCATCCGCCAGTCGACCAAGGACGGCGTGCCGTTCGCCAAGTACATGGCCGACCACGGCATGATTCCGGGCATCAAGGTGGACAAGGGTGCGCATCCGCTGGCCGGCTGCCCGGGCGAACTGGTCACCGAAGGCCTGGACGGCCTGCGTGAGCGCCTGCAGGAGTATTACAAGCTGGGGGCGCGCTTTGCCAAGTGGCGTGCGGTCATCAACATCGGCGAGAGCATTCCGTCGGGCACCTGCATCGAATCCAACGCCCATGCGCTGGCCCGCTACGCCGCGCTGTGCCAGGAATGCGGCCTGGTGCCGATGGTCGAGCCGGAAGTGATCATGGACGGCGACCACGACATCGAGACCTGCTACGAAGTCACCGAAGCCACCCTGCGTTCGCTGTTCGACGCCCTGTACCAGCAGAACGTGCTGCTGGAAGGCACCATCCTGAAGGCTTCGATGGTCATCTCGGGCAAGGACTGCGAAGAGCAGGCCGACGTCGAGGAAGTGGCCGAGTCCACCGTGATGTGCCTCAAGAGCACCGTGCCGGCCATCCTGCCGGGCGTGGTGTTCCTGTCCGGCGGCCAGAGCGATGAACAGTCCACCGCCCACCTCAATGCGATGAACCAGCTGGGCAACCTGCCGTGGCCGCTGAGCTTCTCCTACGGCCGTGCCATGCAGCAGGCGGCACTGAAGCTGTGGGCCAAGGATATGAAGGGCAACTACGCCGCCGCGCAGAAGACCGTGTTCGAGCGCGCCAAGGAAAACGGCCTGGCTGCACTGGGCAAGTGGAACGGTTGATCGGTTCCATCGCAGGATGAACAGGGCAACGCCGGCCTCACGCCGGCGTTTGCTTTTGCGGGTATCTTTTCCGCCTCCCGCGGGCCCGGCCGGCCCGGGGGACACACATGGAAGGCCAAGGAGAAAAAACATGCGTTTGGCAGCAATCACGCTGGCCGTTGCTACGGTCCTCGCCGCAGGCGGTTGCAACCGCTCCGGCAGCAATGCGGATGTGGGCAAGGCCCCGTCGCTCGAGTTCGACAAGCCCGTTTCCGGCGAGATCACCTCGCGCAGCGGCATCAATTTCAATGACGGCAGCCACCACCAGCTGTACCAGATCACGCTGGAGGACAAGCAGCTGGTGGGCATGAAGCTGACCGGTGCCCTCAGTGGCTCGATTGCCGTGTTCAACAATGGCAGCCTGGTCGCCAGCAGCCGCACCGGCTATGAGCGCAGCGGGGATGTATCGCTGGCGTTCCGCGCCAACGGTGCCGGCACCTACCAGGTGGCGGTCAACGCCGACAGCCCGACCGCCTACGGCCCTTACCGCCTGCGGGTGGAGAAGCTGGTGCCCTACGACGGCAAGCCCATCGCAGGCAGCGGCGAAGTCGTGGACATGCTGGTTTCCGGATCGCAGGACTACACCCTGCAGGTGGACAAGGCCGGCCTCTATGAGGTCAACCTGTCGTCCGATGCGTTCGATACCGTGCTGAAGCTGAAGGGCGGCGAGATCGACGCGGAGAACGACGATGGCGGTGACAGCACCAATTCGCGCCTGTCGCTGCCGTTGCAGCCCGGCAAGTACACGCTGGGCGTGCGCGGGCTGGACGACGATGCGTCCGGCACCTTCAAGCTGACCGTTGCCCGCACCGAGCTGCCGGGCAACATCGTCGAGCGCGACGGTACCCAACTGCCGCAGTCGGGCAGCGTGTTCACCATGCTCGACAGCGAAGGTCGCCGTCGCTTCCTGCTGACACTGGAGCGTCCGGGCGATGTTCGCCTGGATGCGATCTCCGGTCAGGTGGACACCGTACTGCGTGTGGTCGGCGGTGATGTCGAGCTGGTCGACGACGACGGCGGCAATGGCACCAACGCGCGTCTGCAGGAATCGCTGCCGGCCGGTCATTACACCGTCGATGTTTCCAGCCTCAGCGACGAGCAGGGCCTGGTCGAGGTGCGCGTGCAGATCGATGGCGCCAGCGCTGCCGGCGCCGCGGCGTCGGCGGCCCGCGCAGCGGCGGATGCGGCGGCCGTGCCAGATGACGCCGCAGTCGACGCGGCCAGCCGCTGACGCGTCCAAGGGCACTGCCGCAATGAAAAGGCCGGGCATTGCCCGGCCTTTTCTTCAGTGCCGCCGCCCCGTGTTCAATGCGCGGCAGCGAAGCCGGTATCGCCCAGTGGCGGCAGCAGCGTGCCGCGCACTTCGTTGTCCGCGTTCTGCCCGGCACTGGCCAGGGCCTGCTGATACGCCTTGGCCGTGGCGGTATTGAAAGCAACCAGCACGATCCGCATCGGCTGTGCATGGCTGCGTTGCCACGCCAGGGTTTCCGTCACGGCGATCTGCGCGGCCTGGTACAGCGGATAGCCGTACACGCCACAACTGATGGCCGGGAACGCGATCGACTGCACCCCGAGCGATTCGGCCAGCTGCAGCGATTTCCAGTAGCAGTTGGCCAGCAGCGCGGGTTCATCGCGCAGGCCGTCGTGCCAGACCGGGCCCACCGTGTGCAGCACGTGCCGCGCCGGCAATGCATGGGCGCCGGTGGCGCGCACTTCACCGGTCGGGCAGCGCACGCCTGGGCGCAGTTCCGGCAGTTGCCGGCATTCGGCCAGCAGGCCGGGGCCGGCGGCACGGTGGATCGCACCGTCCACTCCGCCGCCGCCCAGCAGCGATTCATTGGCCGCGTTGACGATCGCATCCACCGCCAGGGTCGTGATGTCGCCCTGCCACACTTCGATCTTCATGCGTCCGTCTCCTGCCTGTCGGATGTTCCGCGCAGTACCTGCGGCGGCTGTACCCAGCGTAGGGGACAGGCCATCGATGCTGCGTCATGACCGTCTCACGCGCTGCGATCCGACGGTCTTCACGCACGATGGCGGTCGCCACCTTCACGCAGGCTGAAGCAGAAAGGGGTCAGAGCCTTTTCCGTATGGAAAAGGCTCTGACCCCATGTTTCCGAGGTGCGCCGGCAGGGTCAGAGCCCTCTCCCGGACGGGAAAGGGATCCGACCCTGTGCATCACGGCAGGCCGGCCAGCCAGTCGTCGTCGGAACCTTCGTTCACGTCGGCGAACAGGGGCGTGGAGAAGTAGCGCTCGCCGGTATCCGGAAGCATCGCCAGGATCACCGAACCCGGCTCGGCGCGGCTGGCCACATCCAGCGCGCTGGCGACCGTGGCGCCGGCGGAGATGCCGACGAAGATCCCTTCCTCGGCGGCCAGCCGGCGCGCGGTGGCGATGGCGCGTTCGTCGTCCACGGTCAGCAGCTCGTCCACCACGTCGCGGTTGAGCACGTCCGGCACGAAGTCCGGCGTCCAGCCCTGGATCTTGTGCGGCTTCCAGTCATCGCCCTTGAGCAGCGCGGCGCCGGCTGGCTCGGTGGCAATGATGCGGGTCTGCGGCCGTGCGACCTTCAGCACCTCGCCGACACCGGTGAGGGTTCCGCCGGTTCCCCAGCCGCTGACGAAATAGTCCAGGCGCCTGCCGGCGAAGTCGCGCAGGATCTCCGCCGCCGTCGTGTTGCGGTGGTAGGCCGGGTTGGCCGGATTGGCGAACTGGCTGGCGAGGAACCAGCCATGCTGTTCGGCCAGTTCGCGCGCCTTGCGCACCATGCCGCTGCCACGTTCCGCCGCCGGGGTCAGGATCACCTTGGCGCCGTAGGCACGCATCAGCTTGCGGCGTTCCACCGAGAACGTCTCGACCATGGTCGCCACGAACTTGTAGCCACGGGCGGCGGCCACCATCGCCAGCGCCACGCCGGTGTTGCCCGAGGTGGCTTCGACGATGGTGTCACCCGGCTTGAGCAGGCCACGGGCCTCGGCGTCGAGGATGATCGCCAGCGCCAGGCGGTCCTTGACCGAGCCGCCGGGATTGAACGACTCGACCTTGGCGTAGAGGCTGACCTGCGGCGGCGCCAGGCGCTGCAGCTTGACGATGGGGGTGTTGCCGACGGTGTCGAGGATGGAGTCGTACAGGGCCATGGAAGCGCTCCGGAGGCGGGGCCGCGCCAGGACGGCGGGCGGAAGAGGGAGGGCTGGCTGTTCACGCCAGCGGCTGCCGGCTGACCGTAGCGCCGGCATATGACGCCCGGAAATGACCAGATGCCTTTCTTAAACAACCTTTGGTTATAAGCTGGTGACGGTAATTGACCCTAGAGTGGACCTCCGCCCCTGCTGCCTGCCCGCCCATGACGCTGACCCAGCTGCGCTATCTGGTCGCCATCGCCGACGCCGAGCTGAACATCACGCTGGCTGCCTCGCGCGTGCACGCCACCCAACCCGGCCTGTCCAAGCAGCTCAAGCAGCTCGAGGACGAGCTGGGCTTCCTGTTGTTCGTACGCAAGGGTCGCAGCCTGGAGTCCGTTACCCCGGCCGGTACCGAGGTGATCTCCCGCGCGCGCGCCGTGCTGGCCGAGGCCAACAACATCCGCACCTACGCGGCCAACCAGCGCCGCGAAAGCCAGGGTCAGCTGATTCTGACCACCACCCATACCCAGGCGCGCTTCGTGCTGCCGCCGGCGGTGGCGGCGATCAAGCAGGCGTATCCGCAGGTCAGCGTGCACCTGCAGCAGGCCGCCGAAGCCGATGCGCTGGATCGGTTGAACCAGGGTGATGCGGACATCGCCATCATCAGTACGGCCGGTGGGGAGCCTGGCGATGGCATCGCCGTACCGTTGTTCCGCTGGCGGCGGCTGGTGGTGGTGCCCAAGGGCCATCCGCTGGATCGCGCGGGCCGCGCACCGGACCTGGCGGCGCTCGCCCGGCAACCCCTGATCAGCTATGAATCGTCCACGCGCCCGAACTCGTCGCTGCAGCGTGCCTTTGCTGCCAACGGGCTGGTTCCGGATCTGGCGCTGACTGCGCTGGACGCCGATCTGATCAAGACCTATGTGCGTACCGGCCTGGGTGTGGGCCTGCTGGCCGAAATGGCGGTCAGTTCCCTCGACGAAGACCTCAAGGCATGGCCGGCACCCGCTCCGATCGCCGAGTGCATCGCCTGGGCGGTGCTGCCGCGTGACCGCGTGCTGCGCGATTACGCGCTGGAGCTGGTGCATGTGTTGGCGCCGCAGATCGATCCGCGCGCCCTGCGCCGGGTACTGGACGGCAACCAGGTGGCCGCGTGGCCGCTGCCGCCGACCTGGGAATCGCTGACCCAGACCATCACGGTGTGAGGGGGCTCGGGCAGGGCTGCGCCCTGCACCTGCGAAGAACTGGCCCAACAGCAACAACGCGGCCAGGCCCCGATGGATCGGCCGGGGAGAGGAACAACCGGATCGGATCCCCGCCAGGATCCGACCCGGTCCGACGCCCTCCGCCGGACCTGTCCGACTCTACGGCAGCGGCGCGCCCAGCGGCCACCCGGATACATCCCGACATACGCCGACACCGCCGCACAGACCCTTGCATGGAACGGGTTCAGGCCGCTATCGCGACGCCGGTTCCACGCCGGTAAACGCTTGGCATATACCGCCTTCGCGGGGGGATGCCTACACTCGGCGGCCGTGCATCAATCAGGACCGTTCATGTTGGCTCGTATCGCTTCGACCCTGGCCCTTGGCCTCAGCCTGGCTGTCCTGGCCGGGTGCGCAGGCAAACAGGAGGCCGCCGCGCGACGGCAGGGGGAAGCGGTGCCGGTCACCGCGCAGATCGTACAGCCCACGCAATGGAACGACACCCTGCAGGCACTGGGTACGGCCAAGGCGCGGGAGTCGATCAGCATCACCGCCAAGGTCAGCGAGATCGTGGAGAAGGTGCACTTCGAAAGCGGCCAGCAGATCGCTGCGGGTGCGCCGATCGTGACTCTGCGTGGCCAGGCCCAGGAAGCGGCGCTGGTGCAGGCGCAGGCCACCTTCCACGAGGCCGACCAGCTGTACCGCCGGCAGCGCGAACTGGCCACGCAGCGGCTGGTGTCCAGCGCCACGCTGGATACGCAGAAGTCGATCCGCGATGCCGCCGAGGCCCGTGTCGCGCAGATGCAGGCCGACATCGGCGACCGTCGTGTGCGTGCGCCGTTCGCAGGCGTGCTGGGTATCCGCCAGGTCAGCCCTGGCACGCTGCTGACGCCGACCACGGTGATTGCCACCCTGGACGACATCGAGCGCATGCACGTCGATTTCCAGGTGCCCGAAGTGGAACTGGCCGCGCTTTCGGCGGGCGACAAGGTCAGCGCGACCAGCGTCGCGTGGCCGGGGCGCACGTTCGAAGGAGAGGTCACCACCATCGATGCACGTATCGACCCGGCCACCCGCGCGGTGACCGTGCGGGCCAACTTCGCCAACGCCGACCATGCGCTGCGCCCGGGCATGCTGCTCGATGTGCGCCTGTTCCGCCCCGAGCGCCCGGCGCTGGTGATCCCGGAGATCGCGGTGGTGCAGGTGGGCCGTGACAGTTTCGTGTACCGCATCGGCGCCGACGACAGCGTCGAGCGCGTGGACGTGGTCACCGGCGCGCGCCGTGCCGGCGTGGTCGAGATCAAGCAGGGGCTGGCGGCCGGCCAGCGCATCGTGGTCGACGGCACCGGCAAGCTGCGCCCGGGTCTGAAGGTGGCGGCCCGTGATGCGGCGCCGGCCAGCGGTGCCAAGCCTGCCGATGCGCCTGCGCCGGTCGCGACCGAGGAACACGGCGGATGAAGCTGTCCGACGTTTCCATCCAGCGGCCGGTGTTCGCCGTAGTGATGAGCCTGCTGCTGCTGGTGCTGGGCATCATGTCCTTCACCCGCCTCACGCTGCGCGAACTGCCGGCCATCGACCCGCCCATCGTGTCGGTCTCGGTCGACTACACCGGTGCCTCGGCAGCGGTCATCGAAAGCCGGATCACCCAGGTGCTGGAAGATGCGCTCGCCGGCATCGAAGGCATCGATACCATCAACGCGCGCAGCACCAACGGCCGCTCGCAGGTCAGCATCGAGTTCACCTCCAACCGCGATATCGAGGCCGCGGCCAATGACGTGCGCGATGCCGTCAGCCGGGTTGCCGACCGCATGCCGGAAGAGGCGCGCCCGCCGGAGATCGCCAAGGTCGAGAGCGATGCCGATCCGATCATCTGGTTCAACATGGTCTCCTCGACCATGGATACGCTGGAGCTGAGCGACTACGCCGACCGCTATGTGGTCGACCGCTTTTCCAGCCTCGATGGCGTCGCCCAGGTCCGTATCGGTGGTCGCCAGCGCTATGCGATGCGCATCTGGCTGGACCGCGATCAGCTGGCCGCGCGTGGACTGACCACCGGTGATGTGGAAACCGCGCTGCGCAACGAGAACGTGGAACTGCCCGCCGGGCGCATCGAATCCACCGACCGCGATTTCACCCTGCGCGTGGAACGCAATTACATCAAGCCCGAAGACTTCGCGACCATCCCGCTGGGCAAGGGCAGCGACGGTTACGTCGTGCGCATGGGCGACGTGGCGAAGATCGAGCTGGCGTCGGCCGAGCGCCGCGCCTATTACCGCAGCAATGGCGAGCCGGGCATCGGCCTGGGCATCGTCAAGACCTCCACCGCGAACTCGCTGGACGTCGCGCGCACCGCGCGCGCCGAAGCCGAGCGGGTCGCGTTGACGCTGCCCAAGGGCACGCAGATCTTCGTTGCCTTCGACAACACCACCTTCATCGAAGCGGCCGTCGATCGCGTCTATGCCACATTGGTGGAGGCGATGATCCTGGTGCTGGCGGTGATCTGGCTGTTCCTCGGCAGCTTCCGCGCAGCGCTGATTCCGGCCGTGACGGTACCGGTGTGCCTGGTGGCCGCATTCATCGCACTGTACGCGTTCGATTTCTCGATCAACCTGCTGACATTGCTGGCGCTGGTGCTGTGCATCGGCCTGGTGGTCGACGATGCGATCGTGGTGGTGGAGAACGTGCAGCGCCGGATCGATCTGGGTGAGCCGCCGCTGGTGGCGTCCAAGCGCGGTACCACGCAGGTGGCCTTCGCGGTGATCGCGACCACCGCGGTGCTGGTGGCGGTGTTCCTGCCGGTCGGTTTCCTCGAGGGCAACACCGGGCGCCTGTTCCGCGAGCTGGCGGTGGCGCTGGCCGCGGCCGTGGCGCTGTCCGCGTTCGTGGCGTTGACGCTGACACCGATGATGGCCTCCAAACTGCTCAAGCCGCATACCGGGCAGGCGCCGCGTGGCCTGCATGGCTTCGTCAACCGCAACCTGGAGCGGCTGGCCGGCGCCTATGGCCGCATCCTGCAGCGCCACGTCGATCGCACCTGGATCTACCTGCTGGTGATGGCGGCGGCATTGGCTGCCAGCTGGCTGCTGATCAAGGTGCTGCCCTCGGAACTGGCGCCAGCCGAAGACCGTGGCTCGTTCCAGATCATGATCGACGGCCCGGAAGGCGCAGGCTACGACTACACCGTGCAGCAGGTGCAGCAGGTCGAAGCGATGCTGGCGCCCCACGTCGGAGCGGACAAGCCGATCGTGCGCGCCAACCCGCGCGTGCCCGGTGGCTGGGGCGCAAGCGAGGAAATGCACACCGGCCGGGTGAGCATCTTCCTGCAGCCGTGGCGCCAGCGCAGCGAAGGCACCCCGGAGGTCGCCAATGAGCTGCAGAAGGAGCTGGACACCATCCAGGGCGTGCGCGTGCGCACGCAGGTCGGCGGTGGCCTGGTCCGCAGCGGCGGCCAGCCCTTCCAGATCGTGCTGGGAGGCCCGGAGTACGCCGAGATCGCGCAGTGGCGCGACCGCATCCTGCTGCGCATGGCCGACAATCCCGGCCTGGTCGGCCCCGACTCGGACTACAAGGAAACCCGCCCGCAGATGCGGGTGAACATCGACCGCCAGCGGGCGGCCGACCTGGGCGTGCCGGTCACCGCAATCGGCTCGGCGCTGGAAACGATGATGGGCTCGCGTCGCGTCACCACCTTCGTCGACAACGGCGAAGAGTACGACGTGCTGGTCCAGGCGGGCCGCGACGGCCGCGCCACGCCGGCCGATCTGGCCGCGATCCGCGTGCGTGCCACCTCCGGTGAGCTGGTGCCCTTGTCGAACCTGGTCACCCTGAGCGAGGTTGCCGAGGCAGGCACCTTGAACCGCTTCAACCGCCTGCGCTCGATCACCATCAGCGCAGGCCTTGCGCCGGGCTACCCGTTGGGCGAGGCCATTGCCTGGGCACAGAACGTCGCGCGCGAGGAGCTGCCGCAGTACGCGCAGGTGAACTGGAAGGGCGAGTCGCGCGAGTACCAGAGCGCGGGCGGTGCGGTCCTGCTGACCTTCGCCATGGCCCTGCTGGTGGTGTACCTGGTGCTGGCCGCACAGTTCGAGAGCTTCATCCATCCGCTGACGATCATGCTGACGGTACCGCTGGGCGTGCTCGGCGCGCTGGTCGGCCTGTGGTTGAGCGGGGGCACAGTGAACCTGTTCAGCCAGATCGGCATCGTGATGCTGGTCGGCCTGGCGGCGAAGAACGGCATCCTGATCGTCGAGTTCGCCAACCAGCTGCGTGACGACGGCCGCAGCGTGCGCGAGGCCATCATCGAATCATCGATGGTGCGCCTGCGTCCGATCCTGATGACGTCCATCGCCACCGTGGTCGGCGCGATTCCGCTGGTGGTGGCCGGTGGACCGGGTTCGGCGAGCCGTGGCACGATCGGTATCGTGATCATCTTCGGCGTCACCCTGTCCACCTTCCTGTCGCTGTTCGTGGTGCCGGCGTTCTACGCACGGCTGGCCCCGTACACGCGCTCGCCGGAAGCAGTGAAGCGCGAGCTGGAAAAGCAGGAAGCAGCGTCGCCCTCGGTGGGCGGGCATGCCTGACCGTCGCGCCGACGGGGGCGGATCCCTTTCCCTGCAGGAAAGGGCCCCGACCCCAGTGCTGCGCGGCGACGGTTTCCAGCTGCGTCCATGGCGCGGCTGCGACCTCGAATCGCTGCTGCGTCATGCCAACGATGCCGAGGTGTCACGCGGCCTGCGCGATCGCTTCCCCTATCCCTACACACGTGAGGACGGTGAGGCGTTCCTTGCCGGTCGCGTGTTGACCCCGGGCACCCTGGCACTGGCCATCGAGATCGACGGCCAGGCCTGCGGCAGTATCGGTGCCCAGCCGGGCGTGGCCGAGCGTGGGCATACCGCCGAGCTGGCATGCCTGGCGATCTGCTCGTCCATGCTGGGCGCGGATCTGGAAATGAGCGAGCTGCGGCGCAAG